>BNUX01000024.1 GCA_025997675.1 Spirochaetia bacterium
AAAACGCAAGGGGAAAACTATACCAATTATGCTGTCAAAACGCCTGTTTTTGCTGTCCAGGGGGAATTTGAGATAAAACTTGAGATAAAACGCTTGACACCGCCCCTTTCAGTGGAGCCCCACGAGCGCCGCGTTAGGCGCAACGAGCAGCGCGTTGCGTCTAACGAGCACCGCGTTGCGCCTAACGAGCACCGCGTTGGGCTTAACGAGCACCGCGTTGGGCCTAACGCGCACCACGTTGCGCTCCACGAGCGCCCCCCCTATACTAAGCGCTTAAAAACTTCTATAGTATGGGCAAATTGAAATTAACAGGATTTTTTAGTGGTTGTTTCCCGGAAGGCCATACTCAGCTTACTCATTGCCGTGGTGTTATTCGCCGGTTTTACCATCCTGGCGTATACGAACCTGTTTGATCTGGTGGAAGCCCGGTTCTATAATCCGTCGGTGGTCAAGGCCATAAACCGGGAACTTGCCGGGGATACCCAAACCATAGAGCAATTTTTAGAGGAACTGCAAACCCGTTTTGCCGCCACCCTGGAAGAAGACGCGGTACGGCGGAGTTTTGCCGCCAACCAGAACAGCGACGATATATGGAGACGTTCAGACATCTACGGGGCCCTTATGGAATCCCTGGCGGGCCTCCAATCGGTGCGCTTCATCGACCCCCAGGGGATACGTATCCACTATTCCACCTGGCAGCCCGATATTCTGCGCCGGGGCCGGGACTCCATTAGCTACCAGAATTATACCGAAAGTCCCGGCTATATCCCCTACTGGCAGGTGGAGGCCCCGGATCGCGCAAAGGCGCATATTGTCATAGACGATATTGGGGAGCGGCTCATCTTTTCCCATCCCTTCTACGATTCCTATGGGGTATACCGGGGAACCGCCCTTTTCTCCCTTTCGGTCCGGGCCGTGATGGACCGGATGGCCGAAGCGGGACGGATAAAGGTGGGGGAGGATGTATCGATCATCTCCGAGCCGGCAGGGCTCGTGATCGGCCTCCCCCATGCGGGAAAAAGCGCCGCCCTCCCCCTGGTCGCCCAAATTTGGCACGAGAACATCCTCTCCCTGGGCAGACTCCATTCCGGGCTTACGGACACCGGGCTGGCCCTTATGTCCATGAAAACCACCCAGGGCCTCTACATAGGCCGCCTGGTACCGGAGTCTATCCTGGGTTTCCCCCGGGCCATGCGGATCATACTCCTCGCTTCGTTCCTCCTCACGGCCTATCTCATCCTGTTCCTGATCCTCAATATCCGCCAGGACAAGCTGACGATTATCCGGAACCGGATCAAAGGGCTCCAAATCAACTTGATTAAGGAATATTATGACGCCAAGGGTGATGTGGACTGGGACCGTTGGAGAAAAGAACTGCAGCAGCGCCGGAAGGAACTCCATACCGAATTAAAGCGGGGCATCAAGCCCGGGAAAGACACTGAACTTGACACGTTGATTGATAAATCCTGGGACGAACTCCTGGTGGCCATTGGCGGCGCCGCCGGTGCCGGGCGCAAGGCCGACATTGTGGAGGAGGAATTGGAGGAACTGGAGGAACTGGAGTCATCGGAAATCCGGGAACTTGATCCGTCGGAATTAGAGGAAAGTGAGGGGGGGGGCGGCAAGGTCAACCCGGCCAGCACGATTGAATTCAGTCCCCTTTCGGAGGAAATAGAAAAACAAAAGGAGGCTGCAGCAAAATCCATGGCCGAAAAATTTAAAATCCAATCCCCCTTTCCCGCAATCTTCTCAGGTCTGTCAGAAGAGAAACCGCAGACCGAAGAACCAGAACTTTTGCTGGAGGAGGAAGATGCGCCCATTGAGCTGCTTGCTCCTGAGGAAGATGAGTCCGTCGAATTGCTATCCGTTGAAGAAGATGAATCCCCCGAACTGCTCTCTGCTGAGGAAGATGCGCCCATCGAACTGCTGGCTCTTGAGGAAGATGATTCCGAGGCGGAGCCGCAGGCCCCAATGGAAAGCGAGGCGAAGCCGCTGAATATGTATTTTGTAAAGCCCCTGCTCTCCGTCCCTTTTTCCGCCGCCCTGAACACAGAAATCAACGTTCTTGAGGTACACGATGTGGATGATGATGCAACTCCGGAACCGGTTATTGCGAAACGGAATGGGGTTCCGTATATAAACGAAGGTACCCGTAACCCGGACAAGGAAACCATAAAAGGCCTGGACCGGAACTTTAAACGCCTGGTCGAATCGGTACTTGTCAACGACTAAGGTTACTTTATCAATGCCCGAGGATTAACCGTGACCCCGTTCTTGTAAACCGTAAAGTGCAGATGGGGTCCGGTGCTTAACCCGGTGGAGCCGACCTCGCCGATAATCTCCCCGGTGCGGACATAGGCGCCGGTCTGTGTCCGGAACTTGCTCATGTGGCCATACAGGGTCCGGTACCCGGAATGATGGGTAATCACCACGTAATTACCGGTAGCGGCATCATAGCCCACGGCGGAAACCCTGCCTGCCATGGCTGCCTTTATGGGGGTACCATGGGGCGCCCCGATATCAAGCCCGGTGTGAAATTGCCGCACCCCGGTAAAGGGGCTGGGCCGGTAGCCGTAAGAGGAGGTAATGTAGCTCCGTACCGGCCAGAGGAAAAGATCCCCGTTAATTTCCTGGAGATCTATCCGGGAAAGCCGGGCGCCGGGAATAAACAGGCTGGTATTGGGTTTTATGGTTTCCGAGAAAAGCTCATTCGCCGTGAGAATGGTCTCAGGGCCGGTTTCGTATTTTTCAGCAATAGAAGCAAGGGTATCCCCTGTTTTTACCGTATAGAGGATACCGTCCTGGTTAGGGACTTGAAGTATCCTGCCTATTTGCAGCAGCCGGGAATTTTTGATGCCGTTCAGGGACAGCAAAGTATCCTGGTTAAGGCCGAAGGTTTCCGCCAGAACCCCGATGGTATCCCCCGGCAGAACCTTATAGGAAAAGGAAAGCAGCATCCGGGGTTTGGAATAGAATTCCGGTTCCGGGATACCGGTAGATTCCGGCACGGTTAGGGCGGCATTTTCGACATAGGCCATGCCCATACCGTTTTCAGCATCGGGAATCCGAGGAGCAGGAGCCTTTTTCGGGGAATAGCCGGGGATGGGGGAAAAATAGACAAGCGAAAGAACCATAACCAGTCTGACTATTTTTTGCATTTTGGTATTCTATATGTTTTTTTTAATAGTGGCAAGTTAAAAAACGATTTATGATCGCCCATTTCTTCGCTCCTCATCCGGTAAGGCCAAGATATCCCGTATTTCTGCGGCCCGCTCATACTCCTCATCGGCCACCGCCTGGTCTAATTCCAATTGAAGCACCTCCCGCTCAATGCCCTTTGATCTCCCTAGGATACTATCGGCAGAATTTTCCCCATTATTACCAGTAGTGTCAAGAAAAAATTCCACCGGCAATCCCGCCAGATCCGTCACTTTTTTGGCAATAAAGACCGGGCATTTATCACGCACCGCCAGGGCAAGGGCATCGGAAGGCCGGGCATCCAGGGTCAGGGGATGTTTTTCGGAAAACGCTCTGCCCGTAATGAGGATGCGGGAATAGAAAATACTATCCCTGAAATCGTGAAGCTCCACCCGGTACAGCGCAAGCCCGTCTTTTTTGATAAGGTCCAGGAGCAGGTCATGGGTAAGGGGCCGGGAAACCACATCCCCCATCCCCAGCAGTATAGCCTGGGCTTCACTTTCGCCGAGAAAGATGGGGACCACAATTTCGGTGTCCAGGGGCCGCAGCAACACCGCAGTTCCATCCTCCATCCGGGCGATGGTCCATATTTCAGCCTCCAGCATCTTGTTCATATCCGCCCCTTAACTGATCGAATCGATCAAGCCCGCAAGCAATGTCCCGGGAAATGCCCCCCGTGCTTCACCGATAAGCGCAAGCCCCCGTTTCCCGGCCTCTTCCAGCGCCCCGGAAGCCTCCAGGCAGCCGATAAGCTCCTCCACCTCCGGCGCGCCGACCCCCTCTACGGCGGCCGCCTGAAAACAGCGCTGCACCACTTCCCCGGCGTCTTTCTGTCCGTGGAGATAGAGCAGCACCGGAAGGCTCTTCTTCCCCTCCACGATGTCGTCGCCCCGCTTTTTACCGGGATTCCCGGTGGTCAGGTTTTTCACATCATCCAGAATCTGGAACCCCACCCCCAGTTTCTCCGCCGCCTCCCCGAACGTCCCGGCCCATTGGTCAATCTCCCCGGCCTCTATCCCCCCGGCGGCGACAGCCCCGTAAACCCCCAGGATCGCCGCGAACCGGGCCAAACAGCCGGTTTTAAGGCGGCACATCAGGTCATATTCCTCCAGGCCCGGCAAAGACCGGTGGTCCCGGTGCCAGCTGATATCCATGGCCTGCCCTAGGTGGAGCCGCCGCATATGCTCCCCCCACAGACGGTACACGCCGTTTTTCAGCTCAAGCGGCGCGTCCCAGGCTTCTATACAGGTGAGGGGTAGGAAGTAGAGGAAAGTGCCGGCATTGATCGCCGTATCGGTTCCGTAGAGGATGTGCGCTGCGGGCTTTCCCCGGCGTTCATCGGAGTTATCTTCTATATCGTCGTGGATAAGGCTGGCGTTGTGGGGCAATTCCACCAGGGGAACCAGGGGCAGCGCGCCATCCCCCCCGCCAAGGCTCTCGCAGATCAGGGTAGTCAGCAGGGGACGCCAGCGCTTGCCCCCCCGGGCGATAAGGTCCCAGCCGGGCAGGGTGAGGGATTTTACGAGCGCAGGGGGAACCGTGCCGGGAAGGCCGGGGAAATTAGTGTGTACCCAGGGGGGAGCCGGGGTTTCCGGTAACTGGGCGTTCAAAACCGCTTCTATTTTTTCCAGGCGGCGGGTATACTGTGGGTCCATGGGATAAGTTTATACGATGGATACGTCCGGGGAAAAGACCCTGGGGGAAAGAGACGATATTTATCAGTTATAACTGCTAAAATTAATATTTTCCCTTGATTATCAGTTATAAGTGCTATATATTCTCAATATGGTACGGCGGAATGTTTATATAGAGCGGGTCCAGCCCTTTATTAACAAGGATTTGATCAAGGTTATCACCGGAATCAGGCGGTGCGGCAAATCGGTTATTTTGGAGCTCATAAAGGAGGAACTTATCAAAACGGGGGTAAACCCCGGAAATATCCTGAGCTTTAATTTTGAGGATATGGAATACACCCCCCTCTGTACCGCAGAAGCCTTACATGAACACCTAAAGGAAAAAATCGCTGGTATTTCGGGAAAGGTGTACCTCTTTTTTGATGAAATCCAGGAAGTGGCGGATTGGGAAACCTGCGTCAATTCCCTGCGGGTTCGTTTTGATACGGATATTTACCTTACCGGCTCCAACGCCGCCCTTTTATCCGGAGAATTAGCCACCTACTTGGCGGGGCGTTATGTGGAAATCCTTATCTACCCTTTTTCGTTTGCGGAATTTCTGGAACTTTACCGGACCCAGGAACCGGCCATTACGGAAGGCAAAGCGTTTACCAAATATATCACTCTGGGGGGGATGCCCTTTTTGCATAACCTGCGGTTTAACGAGGACGCTTCTTTCCAATATTTGAAGGATGTGTATAATTCGGTGGTGTTGAAGGACATCGTCAGGCGAAACAGTATCCGGGAAACCGACCTGTTGGAACGTATTATTTTGTATGTGATATCCAATGCGGGACAGCCCTTTTCCGCCACCAGCCTGTCCAAATTTTTTAAAAGCGCAAACCGTGTGGCAGCGCCGGAAACCATCCTGCATTACCTCAAGGCCTCTGAAAACGCTTTTTTATTTTATCAGGCAAAGCGGCAGGATCTTAAGGGCAAAAAAATTCTTACGGTGCATGATAAATACTATATTGCCGACCACGGTCTGGGCGCGGCGGTCTGCGGCAGAACGGCCATTGACATTAACCTGATTCTGGAAAATCTGGTTTACCTGGAACTGCGCCGCCGGGGCTACAGCGTTACTGTGGGTAAGGTAGGAGAAAAGGAAATCGACTTTGTGGGGGAAAACCAGGAGGAGCGGATATACATCCAGGTTGCCTATCTGCTGGCAGCGCCGGAAACCATTGCACGGGAGTTCGGATCCCTGCTTGCTATACGGGACAATTGCCCTAAGTATGTGCTGAGCATGGACGAAGTTGATTTTAGCCGGGAAGGGATTGTTCATAGGAATGTGCGGGAGTGGCTGCTGGGGAGATGCTGAAGGAGAGTAAATACTTTTGAAGGTATACTGGGAACTCAAGGGCTAACATGGCAAACTACGAAAAACTCGACCACTGGTCACTCAAAGCCCAAAAGGAAGGCTACCCCGCCCGCTCGGTGTACAAACTGAAGGAGATGGATGAGAAGTTCGGCCTGTTCCGTCCCTCCTCGGCGGCGCTAAAGGTGCTGGATCTGGGGGCCGCGCCGGGAAGCTGGAGCCTCTACGCCCTGCGGAAACTTGACACTCGCTCACACCTACCGGTGTGCAGCCTCCTGACCGCCGTAGACCTCTCCCCCCTTTCCCGGCAGTACGACAAGGGGCTTTTTGATGGGGAAAACTGCTGTTTTATCCAGGGTGATATTACCGCAGCCCTTATCCGGGAAGCCATCCACGCCCGGAGTCCCTTCAATCTGGTGATTAGCGATGCTGCGCCTTCCACCACGGGGAACCGTTCCGTTGACACCCTCCGTTCCCTGGCCTTGGCGGAGGCGGTCCTGGACTATGCCGAAAGATCCCTGGCAAGCGGCGGTAACCTCGTCGTAAAAGTGTTTCAGGGCGGGGATACCGCGTCGATACTCAAACGCATACGGGAACTTTTCAAAACCGGCAAAAGCTTCAAGCCCGAAGCCTGCCGCAGTGAATCCTTTGAAACCTACTACCTTGGGCTGGGGAGGAATACTAATGTTGGATAAAGAGGAACGGTTCATTCAGACAATGGAAAAAGTGATAAACCTCTCCTGCAAACGCCTGCCGGACGATGTATACGCAAAGCTCGGGGAACTGCGTGAAAAAGAGGACAGCCCCCTGCAGAAAAGTATCTACGACACCTATTTTGACAACCTGGAAAAGGCCATACGATATGACCGCCCCTGCTGTCAGGACACGGGACTCCCCCACTTTTACCTAAAGGCGGGAACCGGTTTCCCCTACCTCGGCATGATACCCCAGGGCCTGACAGAAGCGGTGCGCAGGGCCACGATCAGCGTTCCCCTGCGGCCCAACGCGGTGGACTACTTTGAGGAAATTAACACCGGAGACAATACCGGTGAGCGCATGCCCTGGATCAACTGGGACATCTCGGGCGATAGCAGCGACCTTGAGGTCACCTCCTACTTTGCCGGCGCGGGTTGCTGTCTCCCCGGCAGGGCCCAGGTCTTCAAGCCCTCCGAGGGGTATGCCGCCGTGGTCCGCATGGTCTTTGACGCGGTATCCGATCCGGGGCTCAACGCCTGCCCGCCCCTGATCATCGGCATAGGCCTGGGGCACAATATCGAAAACGCCGCACTCCTTTCCAAAAAAGCCTACCTCCGCCCGCTGGGTACAAAGCACCATCACCCAAAGGGCGCTCGGTTGGAAGCGGACATCCTTGAGGGGCTGAACAAACTCGGTATCGGCGCCCAGGGGCTGCCGGGGAATTCTGCGGTCATGGCGGTGCATATCGAATCTTCATCCCGGCACACCGCTACTATTGCTGCGGCGGTAAACACCGCCTGTTATATCCATCGCCGCAGTATTATTACGTTCCACGAGGACATGAGCTATGAAATTGCCACCCACAAGGGGGCGTTAGTATGAAACGAATACTGACCACACCCATCGGGATTGAGGGAATCCGGGACCTGCGTGCCGGGGATGTGTTTTACCTTTCAGGTCGGGTCATAACCGGGAGGGACGATGTGCACCGCCGCATAGTCCGGGAGAAGATGGTTTCCCCGGTGGGCTTCCGCAGTATTGCGCTGTTCCACGCGGGGCCCATCGTCCGGGAAGACCCCGGCACGAACACCCTCATCTCGGTGGGGCCAACCACGTCCATGCGCATGGAGGACCTTACGGCGGAGTTCATCGCCCTTACCGGAGTACGGGTGATCATCGGCAAGGGCGGCATGGGGCCTAAGACCGCCGCCGCTTGTAAAACACATGGGGCTATCCACTGCGTTTTTCCCGGAGGCTGCGCGGTCACCGCCGCCGCATTGGTGGAGGAGATTGAGGCGGTCCACTGGCGGGAACTGGGGATGCCCGAATGTCTGTGGGTGCTGCGGGTACGGGAGTTTGGGCCCCTGATCGTTACCATTGATACCGAAGGGAACAACCTCTACGGCGAAAACAAGCGGCTTTACGCGGAACGGAAGGATGCGGCCCTGGCGCCGATTATTGAGAGCCTGCGGGATATGATGGGCTGATTGATCCGAGGTGAAAACTATGCTATAAAAGGACAGCGGAATAGGTGGCTAAATTGAAGATACTGAGTTGGAACGTAAATGGTATCCGGGCGGTGGAAAAGCGGGGCTTTGTGGATTGGCTCCGGCAGGAATCCCCGGATATGCTCTGCCTCCAGGAAACCAAAGCCCATCCCGGCCAGCTTTCCCCGGAGCTTAAAGGCCCTGCCGGTGCGGATGGGAAACCCTACTTTTCCTACTGGGCCAGCGCCCGGAAAAAGGGTTATTCCGGGGTAGCTATATATAGTAAGAAAGAACCCCGGGAACTAAAGCCCCTGGGAGTTCCGGAATTCGATGATGAAGGAAGGGTGCTGCAGGCGGATTTTAAGGACTTTGTCCTGATCAGCGCCTATTTCCCCAATTCCCAGGATGCCGGGGCCCGGCTGGGCTATAAGCTGGACTTCTGCGCCGCTATGCTGGACTGCTGCAACAAGCTGGTTGCCGCGGGACGCCATCTGGTGCTTTGCGGGGATTACAATATCGCCCATACCCCCATTGATATTGCCCGGCCCAAGGAAAATGAAGGGAATGCCGGGTACCTTCCCGAAGAACGGGCATGGATGGACACCTTTACTACCGCGGGGTATGTGGATACTTTCCGGAACCTGCACCCCGGCGAGAGGGACCATTATAGTTGGTGGTCCTACCGGGGAGGCGCACGGGAACGGAATGTGGGGTGGCGGATTGACTATCACTGTGTGGACCAGGCATTTATGCCCAAGGTGACAAGCTCAATAATCAGGCCCGAGGTACAGGGCTCGGATCACTGCCCCGTTCAAATAGAGGTGAACGTAAAATGAAGATAAAATACAATTCCCCTGCGGTGCTGACCTACGCCTTTCTCAGCGCCATTGTGCTGCTCCTGACCCAGCTTTTTTTTCATTCCATGACCCAGCTCTGGTTCATGGTGCCCGGCAGGGGGACCTTTGACCCTTCGCGGATACGGCATTGGATAAATCTCTTTACCCATGTTATCGGCCATGCAAACTGGTCCCACCTGATTAGCAACTTCGCCTTTATCCTGCTCATCGGCCCCATGCTGGAAACCGCCTACGGTTCCCTATCCCTGCTCCTGATGATCGCCATCACCGCCCTGGTAACGGGGGTGCTGAATGTGTTCCTTTTCCGAACCGCCCTCCTGGGCGCCTCCGGCGTAGTGTTTATGATGATACTCCTGTCTTCCTTCACCAACTTTACCGAGGGGGAAATTCCCCTGACCTTTATCCTGGTACTGGCGCTGTATCTGGGGCGTGAACTGTTTAATTCCTTTAGCGAAAACAATGTTTCTGAATTTGCCCACATTGCCGGCGGTTTCTGCGGCAGCCTCTTCGGGTTTTTCAGGCCGGCTAAACGGAGACGGGAACCGGTGCTGGAAGAACTTTAGTGCGTTTAGCAGGATTTGCGGTGTTACTATTTCTAACGCCCGCTCTGTACGGTTTTGGTATTTCGATCACCGGGAAGGAAATGGGTATTGAATTTACACCGGAATACAACCGGATCTATAATGGATGCCTGACCTTTGCCGCTTCCGGTTCCCTTGAATTTAATGAACTCTATACCATCCGGGGCGGCTTTTCCCTGTGGAACGCAAGCAGCGCCTATGAGGTCGATGCCGCTACGGGCCTTAAAGTGAAACTTGTCCGGCATCTGCCCCTCTATATGTACCTTTCCTATATATTCAACACCCTGCCGGACTATGAAACCCACAGTCATACTATTCTTCCCATGCTGGGTTTTAAGGGAGCCTATGCGGGGATTGCCCTGGGGACCAACCTCCGTTTTTCCTCTTTTTTTGACGAACCGGCTATTTTTGAGTCGATCCTGGCATTCGAGGTCTACGTCAATTTTTACAATACCGAAAGACTCACCATCGGATTACGGGGCGCCAATTTCAATGATTTTATCGCCGGCAATTTCGGCGCCTATTACCTCAGCCTGAACAGTACCCTGGGTATTACTGAATCACTTTTTCTGATAGGCAGCCTGGATCTGCACCAGACCGGAAGCGCCGGACTAAGCGCCGAATTTTACGGCATTGGCTTTAAGATGGGGGTTGTATTAAAATGGTAGTACAATTCCTGCGCCTGGCCGTACTGCTTGTCACGGTACTTCTACCCACGGCCTGTAATGTGGACCTCCCCGGCCTTATCGCCTCCAATGAATTGGATACACGGCTTGAGAGCAAAAACAGATTTGCTTTTCTGAGCGATGCCGATAGAAACCTTCCCCTGGGAGAAGAGTATTCGTTTATCGTACTGACCGATACCCATATTGAAGGGGGCAATGCCCATGGGCTTGAAAACCTGAAGGATGTCCTTAAGGGCGCCTCCTTTGTGGTTATTACCGGGGATATTACCCAGAACGGCCGCCGGGAGGATGTGCGGAAATTTATCGAAATAGCCCGTACCTTTGGCGTCCCCTGTTACCCGGTGATCGGGAACCATGATATTTACTTTGATAACTTTTCTGAGTGGAGGGAATTGATCGGCTCTACCCGCTACCGCATTGACCACAGTAATACTACGCTGTTTATCCTGGATTCCGCCAACGCCTCCTTCGGGTCCGCTCAGCTTGACTGGCTTCAGGATGAGCTTAGGACGGCCAAAAACCATGTCTTTGTTTTTACCCATGCCAATTTGTTTGTGCACACCCCGGGTGATATTGAGCAGGTCACCGACACCCGGGAACGGGCCAGGATCATGGCAATCCTAAGGGGCCGCGCCGATGCCATGTTTATGGGCCATGTGCATCAGCGGATCATCCGGGAAGCCGGGGGCGTCGACTATGTCGCTATTGAAGATTTTAGGGATAATGACACCTACTGCCGTGTTCATGTTTCGGAGAATGGGATTCGGTATGAATTTGAAAAACTGTAGATAGGAGTAACCCATGAGTTCACTGGACAGTATCTTTAAAACCCTCCGCACCGCCCAGGCCATATTGGCCCTGCAAACCCGCAGCCAAAAGGACTCAGCCCTTAAGGCGGTTGTGGACGCCATTGAGAACAGCCGCGCGGCTATCCTCAAGGCCAACGCCGCGGATGTGGAAAAAGCCCGGGCAGGGGGCATGAAAAACTCCCTGGTAGACCGTCTTCTCCTTAACGATGAGCGGATCAACGACATTATAGAAGGCATTGACACGGTGATCCGTCAGGAGGACCCAATAGGAAAAGTACAGGCGGGGTGGCTGCTGCCCAACGGACTGCAGGTGGAGCGGACCACGGTCCCCCTGGGAGTAGCGGCGATTATCTACGAGTCCCGGCCCAACGTTACCGCCGATGCCTTTAGTCTGGCCTACAAAGCCGGATGCGCCATCCTGCTTCGGGGTTCCTCGGCGGCCCTGGAATCAAACCGTGCCTTGGTTAAGGCCATCAAGGAAGGGCTGAGCGCCGGCGGGGGCGTCAGCGATGCGGTGGCCCTTGCAGAATCCGGCAGCCGGGACGAGGTGGACGAGATACTTGCCGCACGGGGGAAAATCGATGTGGTGCTGCCCCGTGGCGGCAAGGACCTGATCCGCCGGGTGGTGGATAACGCCAAGGTTCCGGTGATCGAGACCGGACAGGGGAACTGCCACATTTACGTGGATAGCAGTGCGGATATCCCCAACGCGGTGGACATCATCGAGAACGCCAAGCTCCAGCGGCCCGGGGCCTGTAACGCGGTGGAAACCCTCCTGGTTCACCGGGACATCGCGGCGGCTCTCCTGCCACGGGTGGCGGTACGGCTGGCGGGCAAGGCGGAACTTCGCGGTGACAACCCGGCTAAGACAGCCATAGGCGTCCCGCCGCCGGCGCTGGTCCTGAAAGACGCGGTGGAAGAAGACTGGGAAACGGAATTCCTCGACTACATTCTGGCCGTCAAAACTGTGGACAGCCTGGAGGAAGCCGTCACCCACATCAACCGGTACGGGACAAAACATTCCGAGGCGATCCTTACCAATGACCACCGGGCGGCGGAAGCATTTGAGCGCCGGGTGGACGCCGCCTGTGTGTATGTGAACGCCTCCACCAGGTTCACCGACGGCGGCCAGTTCGGTTTCGGGGCGGAGCTGGGGATCAGCACCCAGAAGTTCCACGCCCGGGGACCCATGGGGCTTGAAGCGCTGACTACGATAAAGTATCGTATACACGGAACCGGTCAGATACGATGATACCTAGGCTAATCGCAGACGCGCGGAAAATTGTTTTCAAGTTCGGCTCCAATACCCTGGCGGACAAGGATGGGCGGATCAACCATGTCTTTCTCGGGGAATTCGCCGACCAGGCTGCGGCGTTCATCAACACGGGGAAGCAGGTGGTCATCGTTTCCTCGGGAGCTCAGGTGGCGGGGCTGAGTACCCTGGACAAATGGGCCAGGAAACGGGACATCCACTACCGGCAGGCCCTCTGCGCCGTGGGCCAGGTGGAACTCATGGGGGCCTGGAAGCGGGCCTTTGGAAATCACGGTATCCACATAGCCCAGATCCTCCTGACCGGGGACGACTTCAACGATTCTATCCGGACCCTCAATATGCGGAACACCCTCTTTACCCTGGTGGACGAGGGGATCATCCCTATCATCAATGAAAACGATACCGTTTCTGTGGAGGAAATAAAGATAGGCGATAACGACACCCTGGCCGCCCGGTCAGCAATACTGTGGAGCGCCGACCTGCTGGTCCTGTTCAGCGATATTGACGGGCTCTACAACAGTAACCCCAAGGAAAACCCCGGCGCGGAACTGATCGGCGAAGTCCGGGACATTGAGGCGGTGAAGAAGACCATCACCATTGGGAGCGCCAACAGTTTTGGCACCGGGGGGATTGCCACCAAGCTGGAAGCGGCGGCGCTGGTGATACCCTACGGGATACCCACGATTATTGCCAACGGGGGCAGGCCGCGGGTGCTGGAGGCGCTGGCGGCAGGGACGCAGCGGGGGACGGCGTTTTTGGTGTAGTATGGATCAAACCCCACATTCATGCTTAACTAAAGCCATGAACACAACTATCGCCTGTATAGGCAGCGGAAACATGGGACGGGCACTGATGCACGGGGCAGCCGGTATACTCCCGCCAAAAAACATCGGGTTTTCCGACGCCGACAGGTCAAAGGCCGAAGCCCTGGCCGGGGAACTGGGCGGCGCCAAGGTATATCCATCCAACAATGATGCGGTCATGGAGGCGGATTTTGTTTTCCTCGCCGTAAAACCACAAGTGCTGGATACGGTATTGAAGGAAATTGCCCCGGCCTTACTCATACGGACAAATAATAAAAAGCCGGTAACCCTGGTCTCTATGGCCGCAGGCTGGAACATCAGGAAAATCCAGAGCCTCCTGGATGTACCGGTAGTACGGATCATGCCGAATACCCCGGCACTGATTTCCCAGGGGGTCATTGCCATGGCCGCCTCGGCGGAAGTTACGGAGGAGTCTTTGGCTGTCTTAGCGAAGATCCTGGGCGCCGCAGGGATAGTTGACCGCATAAGCGAAAACTATATGGATGCGGTTACCGGCCTTTCCGGTTCCGGGCCGGCCTTCGTGTATCTCTTCATTGAGGCCCTGGCGGACGGCGGGGTCCTGGCGGGGCTGCCACGGGACAAGGCTCTGCGCTACGCCGCCCAGACGGTCCTGGGGGCCGCGGCTATGGTGAAGGAAACCGGCAAGCATCCGGGGGAACTGAAGGACATGGTCACCTCCCCCGGGGGAACCACCATTGCGGGGGTATCCGCCCTGGAGAATGGCGCTTTCCGGGGAACCGTGATGAATGCGGTGGAGGCGGCGTACAAGCGGTCAAAAGAGCTTGGGTAGTTGCAGGAGCTAAAAACATGTTTATCGCTCCTAAAAACATGTTGCTCGCTCCTAAAAACATGTTGCTCGCTCCTAAAAACATGTTTATCGCCGCTAAAAACATGTTTATCGCCACTAAAAACATGTTTATCGCCACTAAAAACATGTTTATCGCTCCTAAAAACATGTTTATCGCCGCTAAAAACATGTTTATCGCCGCTAAAAACATGTTTTTAGCTCCCTGACACCAGTGTTGGCACTGTTCCTATTGTTCCAGAAATTCCCACAGGTCCTGCCCGGTACTCCGGTCCTTGGCGTCCCGTATATCCACCGGCAGTGTTACGGCCTCATCACCATGAATGGCGCAGCGCCCCGGGGGTATCCGTAAGCCCGCAAGGTTGTTTTCCCTGACGGCCTGCACATAATCCTGAATGGTGTCCATTTTCTTATCCAGATAGGTCCCAAAGATATCACCCGATTCAATCTGGCCAGAGTGGTGGATGTCCGAGCCCGCAGTAACCGGGAGGCCCAGCTTTTCGGCGTAGCGCATGGCCAGGGCATCGTTGGAGGTCGAAGTATTACCGGCGTTGGCCGCCTCTACCGCATCAACGCAGCCGGTGGATAGATGAATTGTATCAATATAGTACACCTGCCTGAAGGGGTGCGCCTGGACAACACAGCCGCCGTAACGGTGTACTTCGTTAAACTGTTCCAGCCGGGTCCAGCGGGCCGCCTCGGGATGGCCCAGGAGCCAGTCCTTATCCAGGCCGTAGATGAGGTAGTCGTCGGCGTCAAAAGTTTCCTCCCAGCCGAAAAACACATCAAGCCCCAGCTTTTCCCCTTCCCGCCGGGTGTCCTCATAGCCCCGGCAGAACCGGTTGACCCATTCCCGCCAAGGCAGATGGCGGTTAACCGCAGAGTTTCCGTTATAGAAATGATCCGTCACGATGATGCCGGTGAAGCCCAGTTCCTTATAGCCGCGGATATAGGAGCGGCCCTCGGACTGGCCGCAGGCGCTGGATTGGACCGTGTGAAGATGTGTTTCGTAGAGATACTTCATTTCGCCGGAGCTTCCGAACCGTCCTGCTTCCGTATCACGTTCCGCTGGATCTTCCCGCTGATTGTCTTGGGCAGATCATCCACAAATTCCACGATCCGGGGGTACTTGTAGGGGGCGGTAACCCGTTTGACATGGTTTTGAAGTTCCCGCTTCAGTTCTTCTGTGCCCGTAAATCCCCGGGCCAATACCACCGTGGCCTTAACCACCTGGCCGCGGTTCGGGTCCGGCGCGGCGGTGACCGCGCACTCCAGCACCGAGGGGTGTTCCATCAAAGCGCTTTCCACCTCAAAGGGGCCGATACGGTAGCCGGAACATTTGATCACATCATCGTTTCTGCCGATGAACCAGTAGTAACCGTCGCCGTCATGCCAGGCCATGTCGCCGGTGTGATAAGTGTCGTCGTACCAGCAGTTCCGGGTAATCTCCTCGTCCTTCCAGTAACCGGTAAACAATCCCGGCGGGGGATTATCGCCGCCGTTAGTAATACTGATGTTACCCACGATACCGTCATCGCAGGGCTGTTCATTTTCGTCCAGCAGATTGAGGCCGAAAAGGGGCGATGGCTTTCCCATGGAGCCGGGCTTTACCGGGAGCCACTTGAAGGTCGCCGCCATCACCGATGTTTCCGACTGGCCGAAGCCTTCCCGGATTTCCAGCCCCGTGAGTTCCTTGAGCTTATGGTACACCTCGGGGCTCAGGGGTTCCCCCGCAACGGAGCTGTGCTTAATATAACTGAAATCATAACCGGCAAGGTCCTCCTTGATGAGGAACCGGAAGATCGTAGCCGGGGCGCAGAAGGTGGCCGGACGGATGCGGCCCAGGGCGTCGAGTATACCTTGGGGGGTGAACTTTTCCGTATCGTATGCGCCGATAGCCGCCCCGCAGATCCACTGCCCGTAGATCTTGCCCCAGGCAAATTTCGCCCAGCCCGAATCGGTTTGGGTCAGGTGGATCGTATCATCCTCCACACACTGCCAATACTTCGCCGTAACGATGTGCCCCAGGGGCAGGGAATAGTTGTGGAGCACCATCTTAGGCATCCCCGTGGTGCCGGAGGAAAAGTATATCAGCATGTCGTCCTTGGTCACGGTTCCTGCAGCTCCCGTGGGCCGGACAAAGGTGCCAGGCGCCTTTTCTATTTCGGCGCCCATGTCGATAAACCCGGCAGGGATTTGCTTCCCCACCAGGGCTATTTTTTTAAGCTGCGGACATTGGCCACGGGCTGCGGAAATGTTGGCCACAAGTTCCGGATCATCCACACTGACCAGGAGTTTAACCTCGGCGATATTGCAGCGGTATACAATGTCCTTTTGGGTAAGCTGGTAGGTGCCGGGGATACAGACCGCGCCTATCTTCATCAGGGCGTTTATCATCACCCACACTTCGGGACGCTGCTTGAGGATCAGCATTACTACGTCGCCCTTTTTGATACCCAGGGAAACGAGGGCGTTGGCGGCCTTATCGCTCAGGCGCTTCATATCACTAAAGGTGTAGGATTTAATTTCCGCAGCATCGTTGGTCCAAACCAGGGCAAGTTTGTCCGGCTTGATCCGCGCCCATTCATCGGTTACATCGTAGGCAAAGTTGAAATTGTCCGGGACAATGCATTGGTAATTCCGGTAGAAATCCTCATAGCTTTCAAAGTCTATCCGGGGGCAATATTTAGACAGTATCTCGTTCATATTATTCCTGTATGATGGTAATGAATTTTGACGGCAGCTTTACTGCGCTCTGGGCATGGGGGAGCAGGGCGTTGAAGTAGATGGAGTCACCGGCATCAAGGATATACTCCCGCTTGTTCACCGTCACCTTCACTACACCCTCAACCACATAGTTGAACTCCTGGCCGGAGTGGGTCACCGGCGCGGCGGGCTCTTTAGCCGGGTCCAGAAACACCAGGAGGGGCTCCATGGTCCGGTTCTTGAAATTGTAGGCCAGGCTGGAAAACTCATAGCCCGGGTACCGCTCAACCTCTACCCCCTTGCCCGCCCGGCACACGCTGGCGGTATCCATCCTGGGGTCTTCCCCGGTCAGGAGCACCGTGGTGTCCGTGCCGAGGCGGTGGGATATTTTATAGAGAACACTGATGGGGATGTCCAGTTCCCCGGATTCGTACCGGGAATAGGTTTCGTAGGGGATGCCGATGTCCGCCGCCATATCCATGGCGCTGACCTCCATTATCTCCCGTAGTTCCTTGATTCGCCCCGGTATCTGGGCAAGATTATCCTGCATAATGGGTGATTATAGAGTGATAACTGATTTCATTCAAGCCTGTTTTGTATTATACTATATAATAGTAGAAGGAGATATCAATGCGCGACATGGCAAAAATTGTTACGGTAAAATCAGCGGAAACCATCCCCGGCAAGGATCGGATTGTAACCCTCACTTTTAATGAAAACGGTTACTCCGTTCTGGGCGACAAGGGCATAGTGCCGGGGCAGCAGGTCATCTTTGTGGAAGTTGACAGCCTCCTCCCTATCCGGCCGGAATTTGAATTCCTCCGGGCCCGGTGTTACAAGGAAAGCCTCGACCGCTTCCTTATCCGTCCTCTCAAGATGTGCGGAACCATCAGCATGGGCATCGTCTTCAAGACCGATATCCTGCCGGCTCGAAGGAAACCATACCAGAGCGGGGAGGATGTTTCGGGGATCCTCAACATTCTGAAATACGAAGCCGAGGAGGAGGTGTCCACTAAAAAAACCAAACTCTCCGTCTTTGCCGCCTGGCTGATGAAACATCCCGCCACCCGGCCCCTGGGGAAAAGTCTCCGCGCTCTTATCCGTAAAAAAGACGTCAAGGCAAAAAGCCCCTTCCCCATTTCCCTTATCGCCAAATCCGACGAAACCACCATCCAGAACTTCCCCGAAATTCTGGAACGGCACCTGGACACCCCCTGTTACGCCACTATCAAAATGGAAGGCCAAAGCGGAACATTCCTGTTTGACTACAAAAACAAACGGGTGGGGAAATTTTTCGTCTGTTCCCGAACCGTAGCCTACCGCACCCGGCAGAAAAAAGAAGGCGCGGGCTTCTGGGATCTGGCCGACACCTATCACATCCCCGATGTCCTGCAGGATTACTACAAGAAAACAGGAAAACTACTGGCCATCCAGGGTGAACGCTGCGGCCCGGGGGTACAGAAAAACATCTACCGCTTCCCCAGCTCCCGGCTTTTCCTCTACACCGCCAGGGATCTCATCACCAACCGCTACCTCTCCTGGCAGGAACTGGCGGACTTCTCCGCCGTATCGGGCATCCCCACAGTGCCGGTTATCAGCGAATGGGTAAACATCCCCTTGAGGGAAATCATCTCCTCCGTGGACCAGGCGGATGCGGTTAGCAGGCGCTGCTTCGCCTTTACCCCGGACGGGTTGGACTATCACTACCAGCTTAAACCAAAAGAAAAGCCGGGTTTTGAAAAAAATAGTATTTACTACCACGAAGGGATCGTCATCCGGGGGATGAACCAGGAGTTCTCGTTCAAAGTGAAAAACCCGGACTATGCGTTCTGGTTCAGTTAGAGGCGGAATCATTGTGTTTCCGGATAAAGGATCACCGTAACGGGCCCCTGGGGTAACAGTGCTGCTACCACCTGCTGAATGTCGCGGGTGGTGACGGCTTCGTAGAGTGCGGGATGCTGCTCCAGCCGGGACAGGGGACGATCATAGAGAACGGCAGAATAGGCGTAGTTCCAACTGAGGTAGAAATTACTCTGGATGGAGGTGGCGAAGGATTTCTTTAGGGCCTCCACCGATTTGGTGAAGGCGTCCTGGTCGATGGTTCCCCGGGCGATCAAATTCAGCTCTTCCAGAATCGCAGCGCTGAGTTCCTGTACCCGGTTGGGATCGCAGGGGAAGTAGACGTACATACTGAGTTCCCCGCCGGGGGGCAGGATTGACTGGGATACCCCCACGTCAACGGAGTAGGTTCCCCCCATCTGCTTCCGGGTTATTTCTATGAGCCTGTTATCCAGGTATTCGCTGAGCACCGCAGTGGCTGCTTCTCCGGATTCGGAATATGGTTGGGGCAGCATCCAGTCCATAATGACCTGGCTCTTCTTTTCCTGTCCTTTGTAGACTACTTTTTCGAGTTTGTCCGGCCTGGTGATCTTTATATCCGTCCAGGTATTCCAGGATTCATCACCACGGGGTATGGAGGCAAGGTAGGTTTCAACCAGGGCGCGCAGGGAGTCCATATCAATGTTGCCGGTGAATACAAAGGTGTAGTCCGCCGGGTTGAGGGCCTTCCGCATAAGGGAGAGGGCATAGTCGGCGTCTACCTTTTCTAAATCGGACAGGACCATAGGCCGGAACCAGGGGTTGTCGCTGTAGATAATCCGGCTTCTTTCGTCGAAGAAGACCGCCTCGGGGTCTTGGTCGTGCTGGGCAAGTTCGGTCCGGTACTCGTCGAGGACGGATGCTACCGCGTCCTGGTCTATCCGGGGCTGGGTAAAATAAAGATAGAGGAGTTCAAACAGGATTCGGAGGTCCCCACGGGTTGCTGCGCCCTGGAAATCCCGGGTATAGCTTGAGAGGGAACAGTTTATGGAAATCTGCTTGTCCGCAAGCTTCTTCATCAGATCCGTCCGGGAGTAGGGACCAAGCCCTGATGCGCTCAGCATCTCTGCGGCAAGTTTTGATGAAATGATTTGCTCCTCCGGCACGGTGGTGGTACCGCCTTTCGCCAATGCGTAAAAAACTATTTCGTTATTTTTATTCTTTGTTTCCTTAAGGATAACCTTAGCGCCGTTGCTGAGTTCCCAATGGGTGGTTCCGCTTGCCGTATCCGTACTTTCGTTAACGATACTGCCCGGCGAAGGCGGAGTGTCCAGGAATTTATCGTCCAGGGCTTGGTCCTTTGGCCGGGGGATGCGGACGCGGGCACTTTGCCGTACCAATGTGCGGATACGGTCCGGGGTAGGGAGGTTTGCCGCTTCGGACTCCGGGGCGCTGACAACAAGGGTAAGATCCTTGTAGGCAAAGTAACCCTTGGCGGCGGCGGCGATTTCAGCGGCGCTGATGCCGGGAAGCAGTTTGGAAACCGCCTCCAGGTCCCATTCGGCGCTGGTTACCGGTTGGCCCCCGATGAAGTGGGCAACAAAATCGTCTAAGTGGCTCGATGAGTGCTGCCGGTCCTTTTCGGAAACCGCACGCTGCATGTCCGCCAGGAGGGAACGTTTGACCTGGTCGATTTCCGCACCGGTAAAGCCGTACCGGACCATTTTTTCTTTCTCCTGTAGCAGGCTAGTTAAAGAAGCTTCGGCCTTACCCGGTTTAGCAACGGCTATCAGCATGTAGTACCGGGAATTCTGTGCAACATGGTTTAGGCCCGCGCCGGCGGCGGCAAAGGGGGTTTCCGGGTTAAAGCCGGCTTCCTCAAAGCGGAATCCCAGCATCCGGTCGATGAGCAGGTCGATTACCCCCTTCCGGAAGGAAGCCAGATTCTTCGCGGAAGTATCGGAGGGCAGTTTATAATACAAATCGAACCGGGTATGGGGCAGTTCCGGGTCGGTGAATCGTTCCACCGTAAACTTCCCCTTCGTCGGTTCTGGGAGGTCATAGACGGGCCGTATCAGCTTAGTTTCCGGAGCGCTGATAGAAAAGTGGGACCCAAGATCCGCTTCAAGCTTTGCGCCGTCAAAATCGCCCACAAAAATTAAGGCCATATTATCCGCCCGGTACCAGGTACGGTAAAAGTTTACCAGACGTTCCGCCGGGGCGGTTTCAATAATTTCCGGAAGCCCTATGGGAAGTCTGTCCGCGTATGGGCTGCCCCGGTAGATCACCGGGAGCATTTTCCGCGAAAGCCGTTCCCAGGCGCCCAGCCGGGTCCGGTATTCTTCTATTATGGCGCCCCGTTCGCTATCCACGTCCTCCGGGGCAAAGTTAATGGCCCGGGTCCAGTCGTCGATCACCGCCAGGGCTTTATCGGGGATACCCTTGCGGCCCTCTCCGTCAACTTCCGTGGGAACCTCAATGCCGTAGACCGTCTGGTCGAAGGACGTATAGGCGTTCACCTCCGGCCCCCAGCGCATCCCCAGGGAGCGGAGATACTCTATCAAATCGGACTTGGGGAACCGCTCGGTGCCGTCAAAGGCCATGTGCTCCACAAAATGGGCCAACCCCCGCTCATCATCGGTTTCCAATACCGATCCGGCATTGACCGCCAGGGTCAGGTAGGCACGGCCTTCGGGCATGCTGTTTTCCAGGATATAGTACTTCAAACCGCCGGGGAGCGTGCCGGTTCGGGCGTCGGCGGTAAAGGGTACGGGATCCGTGGGGGCTCCCAGGCCGCCGTAGAGGGCTGCGTTATCTGCAGGTTTTCCTGCGCCGGCGCAGGAGATGATTGCCGGTACCAGGGTAATGGCCAGGGCCAGGGCCAAGAGTAATGAATAGGGTTTCTTACAAAGTTGCATACCATTAGTATGCCGCTTTCCCTTAGCTGATGCAAATGGTTTTTAGCCGCTTTTCAGTGTTAAGTCTTTCAATGCGCGACCGTGAAAATGCCGAGGTTGATTTAGTTAAACATGTATAAAAAAACGCCCACCGCTGTTTCCTCCTACGGCGGTGGGCGTGTATGTTACGGCATGATCGCGCTGAAAAACTCGCTCCAGGGACCCTCAAGGCTGGTGGGACCTACCCAACGCAGACGGAACCACATGGTTTCGCCCCGCTGATCTTCGGCGCCATAGATCTCCAGCGGGGACGCCGTGGCGCTCGCCGAGTGGATAAACTCATCCATGTGCACAGGCTGCGTCCTGGAAAAGCAATACACCATTTGCATGCTTTGAACCTTCGCGGGCTTGCCCCGATGCGTGGTGAACTCGTCGCGAAAGTGGAATCTGAGTATACCAACCCCATATTCCACATCCGCCGCAGGCCGGGACACCGGTTTCTTGGCCTTTTCCCTGGTGTTGGTCACGAGGACAAAGCCCAGCAGTATTTTGTCTTCATCGGATACCTTGTCATTGTACAGGAGATAAACCTTGTGGAATTCCTTGAGGGCGGGTTGGAGTACCACCCGGGCAGCGTCCCGGATTTTGTAGTCCAGCGGCCCGCTGTTTGGTCTCTGACACACCGTATAGGCCGCCATGTAGGGGGAGGCCTTGGCACCCAAGATGTCCGTGGCGACTGTGGAGATCTCCCAAAAGGTGGATTTGACTGAGATTATGCCTAATTGGTTTCCCACATAGGCATGGAATGGCTCCTCTTTTATGGGGATCGGGTTTCTGTATAGCACTATCGTACTCCTTGGGTTCCGCTTTACGTGTTTCGTAAAGGGGAACCTGCTCTGTATTGCCCCCGCATAAGCAGGGGCAGATTATCCGGCGTAGGATTTCAAATTACGCCGGACGATTTCCCATTAACGATGGAGGCCAAAAGGCCGCCATGCTCCCCATTCTGCCGGTTAAAGGCGACAACATCGATGTTAGAGGCAGCAACATCGAAGTCGGAGGCGACAACATCGATGTTAGAGGCGACAACATCGAAGTCGGAGGCGTCGACATCGAAGTCGGAGGCAGCAACATCGATGTTGGAGGCAACAACATGCATGTTGGAGGCAACAACATGCATGTTGGTGGCGACAACATGCTAGTCGACGTCTTCTTGAAGGTTTCTCTTCTATATAAGGTGTTGTTTGTGGATGTTACCGGACCGGAGCGCGGGGGGTATGTTAAAGTGATACCGGGAACCTATTTTTTCTCATACCTAATACTAGCACTGAAAGCGGGGGGTTGTCAAGAGAAATATGTGGGATTTGTGGGATTTTAAGAAGATATTTGCCCCCCGGCGGATGTAGGTTTTCCCCCTTCACGCATACCCCTACTAATGTGCTATAATCATATATCAAGGAGAATCGCGGCCCCCAATGTTACCCCCTGAATTGCAACAGCTAATCACCAATTTTAGCGACCACTACGAAAGCTATAAAAGACCCGACTACAACGAAACCGCTTTACGCCGGGATTTCTTGGATAAGTTTATAAAAATACTAGGATGGGACGTTGATAATGAGGCAAACCTTCATGAAGCATTCCGGGAAGTGATCCATGAAGATCGCTTAAAAATCAACGAGCAATCGAAAGCCCCCGACTATTGTATACAGCAGGGCAGCGCCAAAGTATTTTATATTGAGGCCAAAAAACCATCGGTAAATCTCCGGGATGATCCTTCCCCGGCCTTGCAGGTACGGCGGTATGGATGGACGGCAGGGATGCCGGTCTGTCTGTTATCGGATTTTGATGAGTTCGCCGTATATGATACATCGGTAAAACCCAAGAATACCGACAACGCCGCAGTAGCCCGGATATTTTACTGCAATTATAAAGACTTGGATGTTCACAATCCAAAAAATACAGACAAAGAAACGAATTGGGAATATTTATATAAGCTCTTTTCCAAAGAAGCGGTTTGGAAAGGCTCCCTCTTAAAACTCAAAGCGTCTAACAAAAAGAAAGGTACCCAGGAAGTAGACGAAGTTTTCTTACAGGAAATAGAAGTCTGGCGGGAAGCCCTGGCCGCAAACATCACCAACCGGAACGCCGCCATACAAGAGCGTGAACTAAATTATGTTATTCAAAAAACTATTGACCGGATTATATTTCTACGAATATGCGAGGATCGGGGCATAGAGGAAGAAGGAAAGCTCAAAGCCGCCGCAGCCGGGAAAGGCGAACCGGTAGGTTCGGTCTATAAACAACTGCTTAAACTATTTCTGGACGCCGATGACCGCTACAATTCCGGCCTGTTCCATTTCCACACCGAAAAGGCTACCGATGACGAGCCCGACACCTTAAGCGAAAAAATAACGATTGATGACAAAGTGCTCAAAGACATCATCAAAAACCTGTACTATCCCGACGGTCCCTATGAGTTTGCCGTCCTCCCCGCCGATATTTTAGGTTCAATTTATGAGCGGTTTTTAGGGAAGGTGATCCGTCTGACCCCCGGCCACCGGGCTAAAGTTGAAGATAAACCGGAAGTAAAAAAAGCCGGAGGGGTGTATTATACCCCGCAGTATATCGTGAGCTACATTGTCGAAAACACCGTAGGCCCGCAGCTTGCCACTAAGACCCCGGCGAGTCTTAAAAACTTTCGTATCGTTGATCCCGCCTGCGGTTCCGGTTCGTTTTTGATAGTTGCCTACCAGTATCTTTTGGATTGGTATTTAGGGCAGTATACACAGAAACCGGATCAGTACAAGAAGCAGCTCACCAAAACCGGCAGCGGTAAAACGGCAACGGATTATAAATTAACCATCACCGAACGGAAACGAATTCTAACCAGCCATATCTACGGCGTTGACATTGATACCCAGGCCGTGGAAGTGGCCCGGCTTTCCCTGCTCTTAAAAGCCCTCGAAGGCCTGAACAGCCAGGAAATTCAGAAAGAGCTTTTTAATGAGCGGGTATTGCCAAATTTAAGCGGCAATGTCAAATGTGGTAATAGTCTTATTGGCAATGACTTCTATGCGCAGGGTGTGCTTGGCTTTACCGAGGAAGAACAGTTAAAGATAAACGCCTTTGATTGGGAGAAGGAATACCCGGAGGTGTTCAAGGACGGCGGGTTTGATGTGGTTGTGGGGAACCCGCCGTATGTTAAAGAGTATACTTCCCGTGAAACATTCGAGGATATAAAGAAATCTTATTTATCAAAATATTATCAGGGGAAAATGGATCTCTGGTATTTCTTCGTTTGTTGGGGCCTTGATATATTAAAAGAAAATGGGAAATTAGGGTTTATTACGCCGAGTAATTGGACAACGAATTCCGGCGCCTCAATTTTACGGCATAAAATCATGACCGCCGCCAAAATTACAAACTATGTAGATTTTGGCGATTTCATGGTATTTAAAGAGGCAAGCATACAAACCTGTGTTTTTATTCTCAACAAACAGCCCGCGCCGGCGAATTACCCCATGTCGTTTAACAAGGTGCTTTCAAAAAATATAAACATCACCGAACTTATTAGCTACTTGCAAAACGGCCAAACAACCCAGGACGTAAGTACGACAGATGTTTTAATAAATCCTGAAAGTATGAAAGAAGGCTTAATAACCTTTGTAGGCAATCTTAATGAGAGTATTTTACAAAATATTTCCAGCCGTGCAAATTATATCTTTAATGAAAAAGACATAGGGGCAGGAATAGATATTCATCAGGATTTTATTTCAAAAAAGCATTTAGAAATATTAAAGGATGCAACTATTCAAAAAGGCGATGGTGTATTTAATATTTCTGAAAGTGAAAGGAAGAATTTAAATTTAAATGCTATTGAAAAGGAAATTGTTAAACCTTTTTATACAACAAACGAATTAGGCGTTTATTATGGTAATCCTAAAAACAGTCTTTGGGTAATCTATTCAGATTTATATGTCAGGCAGAACATATCAAAATATCCCAATATAAAAAAACACCTTGATAAATACAAAAAAATCATTACTTCGGATTTTGCACCTTACGGCTTGCACAGAGCACGAGATCAGAAGTTCTTTGAAGGTGAAAAGCTCATATCATTACGAAAAACGCCCCGGCCATGTTTTACCTATACCGATTTCCCTTGTTATGTATCACAGACCTATTATGTGTTAAAACCGCAGGGGATAAATATAAAATACTTATTAGGTATTTTGAATTCTAATTTAATGTATTTTTGGCTTTATAACCGGGGCAAAAAACAGGGTGAGCAGTTACAGGTTGATAAAGAACCCTTGCTTGCCATTCCTGTCTTTATTGGAACAGAGGCGCAACAAACGAAAATAATTGAATATGTCGATCAAATGCTGGAACTGAAAAAGCGGGAACAGGCCGAAACCGTACCGCAGACCAAGACTATGATTGGGCGGCAGATTGTGGCGTTGGATACGCAGATTGATAAGGCGGTGTATGAGTTGTATGGGCTTACGGAGGAGGAGATTAAGGTGGTGGAGGGAGAAGGATGAAACTAGATGAGGACAAAACAATATATGGTGTTTTTGAAGTAGCAGGGGATATTTTCTCTGGTAGAATTATTGTTTCACCTAATAATCATATTAAACTCATATTAACAACAACGTATCGTCAAGCAATTGATGATAAATATTTTGGTCAAAACATTCCAATTATACACGGTACAACAATAGATCCAACTAATAGAATAACTATAATTGATACAGCTCTTACAGGAAAAATTGGTCCCATAAGTGGTCCAAAATTCGGACTTTTACAATACACTTTTTTATCTAACGTGTTGATTATAGGAGAATATTTAGAAGAAAATACTTTGCTTGACAATTTGTGTTTGTGCTCGGCCGATTTAAATAAATATCTTGGCAATTATCTATCTGAAGCTAGTTTTCATTTTACCTCAAATCTGACCACGGCTAACATAAGCCTCCCGTGCGAAAAAGATATAAATAATCACTCTTCTAGCGAAATCAAAATAAAATTATCTGTAATCTCGAACATTGAAAAACAGAACCTTCATTCTAAATTTTCGATTGAGCCATTATATCTTATAATTCTTGAATATGCATCTCAAAAACAGTTGTATCCACTGATTGATTATACTTTTCTTGTTGAAACTTTTCTATCTTTTATTTTTCAAAAAGATTGTGCTTTAAACGAAGTAGCATATTTTAGAAAAAAGCAAACGATTGATTTTATTTCTGGAAAAAACAAAGATTATGAAATATATCATCACATTTACTATAAACATGATGAGGTTTTGAACAAAGAATATAATGAAAAAGATGTGCTTTATCCAAATACATTTTTTAGTAAACATTTTTCCCAAATGCTCTACAACTGGTATAAACTTATGTCAAATATAGAATATATGCGGTATTTTGTGTTAAATTATTTTAAAATCAAATATATAGATCAAAAAATTATAGCACAGATAAATTTATTTGAGGCACTTCATAAACACTATTATGGTGTCAAACAAGATGGAATTCAAATCAACGAGAGAAATCAAAGCATACTTTCGCAAATTGGCAATACGGACGATAAGGTTTTTATTGAAAGTATATTAAGATCAAAAAATGGTTTTGGTATGAGAAAAAAACTCGATGATATTTGCAAAAAGTCAGGATTGAATAACTTAACCAGACAAGAAATAGAGTCAATAAACATTATTCGTTCAAAATTTTCTCATGGTACAGTAGATGATAATTTTGACATTGAAAAATACCGAAGCCTTAACAAAAAATTAAATGAAATAATTATCTGTCTAATAAAAAAGGAAATAGAATTAGATATTGACCAAACGCAGGAGGCTGCATGCCCGATGCCATTAAACGCAAACTGAAAATCATCACCAACGCCATAATCACCAATACGCAGACGGTAGCAATCTACCTGTTCGGTTCCTATGCCTACGGACAGCCGAAGACTGAGGAAGGAGTTCCAAGCACCAGATTTTTCCAGCTAATGATAGCTCGGGCTTTGTTTTTTGTCCCAAAATGGGGGTATGTTATCTTGACAGATGTTCAATTTGATATAATAATTACTATATGAGGTAAGAGAATTTGAATAATTTGATTATTACTGAACATGCTCATAAACACGGGATTAAGGATGAAGACATTATCTATGTTATTAAACATCCGGAAGAAGTAATCTTGATGGAGATTGAACCGGATGAGAAAGTGCTGTATTTTGGCTTTGACCAAGCCTTAAGAGATCTTGAAGTCATCGTGGTTGTAAAAAAAGATGGAAAAGAGTATGTCATACATGCTATGAAAGCTACTCAGAAAATTCTTGATTTAATTATGGAGGTACGCCGTGGAAGATGAAAAATATACACTAAGTGACGGTACGGTGATTACGGATGAAGTCGCGGAGAAGATCGTAGAGGAAGTCTATGATGCAATAGATCGCGGTGCGTATAAAGTTATAACGGATAAAGTCAGAAAAACTCCGACTATCACCATCCCGAATGAGGAAATCAAAAAGAAACTGCTACAAGAAATACAAAATGCGTGAATCGCTTTAGGGAGTGGAGGGAAAAGGTGCTGGTTGGATTATAGGAGAAGGATATGAAAAGAATGACCTTAGAGGAAGCTAAAGCGTTGGACGATCTCTTAACGGAAACCGATCCTGAATTTACGGATATTCCCGGCGTATTTGCCAAACAACACAACCTGTTAGACGCCCTTGATGTTGTTTCAAAGAACTATATTCAAACAAAGTCCGAAGCAACCCATAAACCTCCCGCCCAAATCATCGGTGAAATGGTCCGCCGTGAAATTGCCGCTGTTGGGTAATAAGGGCAGGAGTACCAAGCGCCATGGGCTTACGGAGGAGGAAATTAAGGTGGTTGAGGGGGAAGGATGATGGAATATAATGATGACGAAAAACAAAATGCAATATTAATAGGTGTAAAATTCGCAAATGAGAATACGACGAGTGAGATTGGTGTCGATATTGAATTCATAAAAATGCATGTGATTTTAGAGATTGGTGACTTAAAATCATTTCTTCTAGTATTGTGTGAAAACAACTTAATAAAAAAACAATTGATAACAATTGGGTTAGTTGGGAAATATTATTTTAAATTAACTAATAAAGGCATAGAATTTCTTAATGCTAAAAAATTATTATCATTAAAAGAAATTGATGATTTGATATTGGAGAAAACATATGATATTTATAAACGACATAATGATAAAATTGATATTCAATTTCATAGTAAGTTGATTAGTAATATTTTAGGAATAACTAATTTTGATAAAGTTCAAACCGCTGTTGATAATCTTATATATGATAATATGTTCAAGAAAATCGCAGCAAGATATGGCGATACTATTTATAGTTTAAATTCAAAGGGGATATTAAAAATGGAGGGGGATTTGGAAATGGAATATAATAAGGGAATATATGTCATCAATGGTATAGCCCAAATAAATTCAGCAGTCGGCAATGCTGTTATACATGCTACGCAAAATAATGGTCTTAACATACAGGAACTAGAGAATATTTTAAAAGATTTACAGCAAAAAATACCAGCAAATATAACTGAACAAGAAAAAGAAGAAATTAATGAAAGTATTGATTTCATTAGAACAGAAGTACAAAATGAGAAACCAAAGAAAAGTCTGCTAAAAAAAACTTTGTTGGGTTTACAAGCGGTTAAGGGAACTGCTGAATTTGGTGCTGCTGTTACGGCTCTTTATAGTTTTTTTCATAGTATTGGTTTGATTTAAATGTGCGATGAGACAAATGCGGAGGCAAAGATGATGATCCAGCGACAGATTGACGGGGTTGCGTATCGGCTGTATAATTTAACTAAAGATGAAATGAGAGCAGTAAAGGACGGAGGTTAAAGTATGAATGATAGCCAAACTATTACCCTTCATATGCCGGATACGCTATACGGTATAATCGGCAATGATGATCGTGCAGTTGAAAAGGACATTTATCGTGCGTTGGCAATAAAGCTGTATCTTGATGAAAAGATGAGCATAGGGAAAGCATCCGAAATAGCCGGGATGAACCGGGTGGATTTTGAAACATATCTTTCAGAACATCAGATACCCATTTCCCTTTTAACCTATGAAGATGTAATGCAGGATGTTCAAAAAATGCGGGATGTATAAACTGGTATGATTGTTGTTGCCGATACCGGATCCGTGACGAGGCGGTATATTGGCTGTATAATTTAGATAAAGGTAATACACGCAATGAGATTGCGGAAACAATACTATTACTTACTGGAGGAATTAAATGCTTAGAGCAGAAGACTTAAACGAAAAAGAAATCGAATCTATCGTTTCTAATGTTGAATCCGCCGTTAGCACCGGAAAAATCAGACGGGTAAGTGATGAAGAAGTAATGCGAACCCGGCTTGCTGCTTTGGAAAATGCAATTGCCCAGTTCAATAGAGACTTGGATATGCTCTATGTATCAAACCAATTGATAGGGTAATCAAATGCTGGCCCTGAAGAAACGGGAACAGGCTGAAACCGAAATAGAGGACCTTTTTCAGCAGATTCTCGTCAAACTGGGGCCGTACCGGACGCCCCTCACGGCGGAAGAACGCAAGGAAATGGCCATTGTTGGCGACAAGACCCTGGCTTTTTTGGAAAAAAGCAAAGAATTTGTCGAACGGTACCCGGATCGTATCCCCGCATGAACGACAAGGCCGATTTTATCGTTGATTTTGACGATATTCGATATGGCCGCAGTGCGTGGTATTTATAGGTGAGAAAACACTCACATTACCTATAATGGTTATAATCACCAAATTGGTTTTATAAAGCAGCAAATGAATTGAGCATAAATTGATTGACAAGAATAATGGGACAGTGCTAAGATAGTATGATACCAAAAAAAATCATCAAAACGGAAATCACCATCAGAAGTTCCGCTGCAGAATATTTGACCTTTGTTGCCGCAACCGGTGATAGTCAGGATAGTGTTGAAATGCGCTATGAGGATGAGAATATTTGGCTGACACAGAAAATGATGGCAGTACTGTATGACGTAGACGTACGGACGATCAATGAGCATCTGGTTCATATTTTCAATGACCGGGAGCTTGAACCGGAAGCAACTATCCGGAATTTCCGGATAGTTTAAGCCGAGGGTTCCCGCCAGGTAGAACGGGATGTAAAACACTATAACCTGCAGGCAATTATTGCGGTTGGTTTCAAGGTAAACAATCAGCGGGCGGTGCGTTTCAGCGCTTAGGCAAACGGAAGCCGATTTTTCGCAGTTGCTCAAAGACTTCGTCGGCATTTTTTATTATGCCGCTTTCTTCTGCGGAAACTATGATACCCATAGTACCCGTAATGGTAAGGCCGAGATTGACTGCGTACCTGCGGGCTTTTTTGTCGTCAAGCACTACCAGGGAATCGGGATTTTCCAGAGCAAGGGCGATTGCACTCGCTTCGCCTGGGTGCAAATCGGATTGAATTGCCGTCTGTAACACGGTGTTTTTTACCGATGCGACTGTTATCCAGTCCGGAAAATCAAGGCCATATTCGGCAGCTATTTCCGGTGTAATGGTTACGGTTCCGTATAATGCGCGAAGGATGTCAAGGAGGTTGATGTTGGTAAGGCCGATTAGGCAGCTTGCGTCAGCGATTATTAGGGACGACAAAGCGTTTGGCATTGGCTATATCCGACTGTAATTCCGCCGTGGTAAGGGTAAAGAGCGGCACATCCCACTGGTTAAGCATTTCCATAAAAGCCCGTACGGAAAGGCCGCAGAGTTCGGCAGCCTGCCCCAGCGAGAGTTTTTCAACCTCAAAGAGCTTTGCCGCCAGAAAAAACCGCGCTTCGGGGGCGGAAATGGCGGTCATATCAGGTATTTCAACGCTTATCTGCATACCTTATTTATAACAGAGAATGAGGAAAAAAACAAGTGCAAAGTGTTAAGTCTCTTTATTTTCCCTTCTATATATACTATATAGAGAAAAGGAAGGTACATGATGAATATAACACGATACGCCCGCCGGCGCCTTTGTCTTGCCGCCCTCGGCATGGCCCTGAATCTCCCCGGCGCCTTCGCTTCACCGGAGCTTGACTGGGGGATGGTCCCCTACGCTACCCGCATCGATAAGTACGAATCCATCGGTACCGCCTTTGGAGAAGGGATCGTGATACGGAACGGTTTGATCATCGGCACGACACCGGAAGATGAAGCGGGCCGCTGGAATCTGCTCAAATCCTCCGCCGCAGTAAACCCCGGTAATTCTGGAGACCGAAAGAAGCGAACTCCGGTACTGGCGCAGAACCAGCTATAGCCATCATATCCTGGCAAATACTTCCAACCAGGTATTTGAGACTTCGGTTCCCCTGCCGGGACCGTATAAATCAATACAAAAGCGGATCGTCCAAGCCCTTGGGGAGGAGTATGAGCAAGCCATGGAAGCCCTGTTTGGTGCCGCACCGGAATACCTCACGGGTCCCAATAACCGGCGCTTGATCAACGAATCAGTATCATCATCCTTTCCCGCACTGGAAATGGTGGATAAAGATGACGATAACTGGTACCTTTCAAGCCGGTACGCAAGCAAATACACCCTGCCTGATGACGGTCAAATTGCCCGGGATTCGCTTTACCCTTTCGCCATTTACAAGATCACCCGCCCCCGGTCGGTTTCCCTGAAACAGATCAATACGGAGCCCCGGTATATTCTGGATATGATTCTGCAGAACATCCGCCGGGAGCGCACCCTTGCGGGAATCGATAAGTACCGGATTCTCTCTTATGGGGACCCCATAGAGACATCCGAATACCGGGACGCCCTGGGCCGCTCCTGGATTGCCGCCATGTGGCTTATCGAATATAATGATTCGGTGCTGATCATGTATATCCTGCCCCTGGCCGACGGCCCCGCCATGATCAGTACCTTACAGACCAGTTCCCGGCGGCGGAAATCTGAATGGGATTTACGGAAACTCTGCGATCATCTCCAAACCACCTATTCGGCTTCTTCCTTTGAGGAATGGAATGAATTTATCGCCCTGAATGTCGAACCTTCGATTCGACATTCCCAGCTTCCTTAGTAACTTCAAATTCAACAGGAAGCCCGACGCAAACAGGAGCCTTAATTTCTCCAATAAATATCAAAAAATTCATTGGTGATATCTTCAAAGGCGGTTAGGTTGTTTTCACGTAATGCATCATACATTTGCTTCCCCCTTCTCGCCTCAAGTGCATCATACACGATCGTTTTTTTCATTTTCTTTATAGAGCATCTCAACAGCGCCACCAATTTTGCGACAAGGAAGGCAATAATTCATTCAAAAGCTTAGCCGATGTAACTGGTTTTCAGCTTCTTTTCCTTCTTATAGCGCCGGATGGCCAAATCTATCAGAGTATTGATCAATTCAGTGTAAGAAATTCCACCGGCTCCCCACAATTTGGGGTACATGCTTATCCGGGTAAAGCCCGGCATGGTGTTGATTTCGTTGACCATAATGGTGTTGTCCTCTTTGAGGAAAAAGTCTACCCGGGAAAGGCCCTCGCAACAGAGGGTTTGAAAGGTTTTGATCCCCAGCGCCTGGATTTTTTTGATGATCCCCTTGGGCAAGTCGGCGGGAATCTTCAGGATGGCGCCGTTTTCGTCCAGGTATTTGGATTCGTAGGAGTAGAACTCGTGGGTGGGGATCACTTCCCCGGGAAGGGATGCGGTGACCTCTTCGTTGCCCAGGATCGCGCACTCAATCTCCCGGCCCTTGATGAATTCCTCAAGGATAATTTTGGTGTCGTAGGCAAAGGCGTTCCTGACCGACTTCTCGTACTCCCCTTCGTTATGGACCTTGCTGATGCCTACGGAGGAACCCATGTTGGCGGGTTTTACGAAAAGCGGCAGACCCAGGGTCTTGACGACTTTTTTGAAGGGCGGGACCGGCTCGTGGGATTGCAGGGTCAGGAAGCGGCCGATGGGGATGCCCGCGTCCCGGAGGAGGCGCTTCATCACGTCCTTGTCCATGCCCACGGCGGAGCCTAAAACGCCGGGGCCCACAAAGGGGATGTCCGCCAGTTTCAGGAGGCCCTGGACGGTGCCGTCTTCGCCGAAGGGGCCGTGGAGGATGGGGAAAATTACGTCGATGGACTTCTCCTTCGTGATATCCGTGAGGTTGGAAATCTGGCCGCCGCTTTGGGGGGCCAGGACCACGGCGTCGCTGGACTGGTTGAGCCGTATCCGCTTGGGGTCATCGGCGTTGAGGAGAAACCCCGCGCCCTCGTTCAGGAGCCACCGGCCGCTTTTGTCGATGCCGATGAGGACGGGGTTGTACTTTTTCCGGTCAATGGCGTCGAATACGTTTTTTGCCGATTGGAGGGAAACCTCGTGCTCGGCGGATTTGCCGCCGAACAGGATACCTACGTTGATTTTTTTCATTCTGCAAATACTTCCTTTAAATCAATTATACAGCCGGGCAGAACAGTGACCGGGATGGTAAACCTCTTGCCCTTAGTATAGAGGTAATCCTTGTACATTACAATCAGGTATGATATAAATAGGTATGGAACTTGTCCGCTGCCCCTGGTGTCTCGGGGATGATGACTACATCCGCTACCACGATAAGGAATGGGGGCGGCCTCTGAAGAATAACCGGAAACTTTTTGAGCTCCTGATCCTGGAAGGCGCCCAGGCGGGGCTTTCCTGGCTTACCATCCTGAAGCGAAGAGGCGGCTACCGGGAGGTCTTTGATGGGATGGACCCGGGAAGCATCGCGGGGTACGGGGATAAGGATATTGAGCGCTGCATGGGGGATGCCCGGATTATCCGGAACGGGCGGAAGATACGGTCGGCCATCGAAAATGCCCGGGCTTACCTTGCCATGATGGAGGGGCGGACTTCTTTTTCCAAGTGGCTGTGGAACTGGGTGGATGGGGAGCCCATTGTGCATCACTATAAAACCATGAAGGAAATCCCGGCAACCACGGAACTTTCGGATAGAATATCGAAGGAACTGAAACAGAAGGGCTTTTCCTTTGTGGGGTCCACCATTGTGTATTCCTTCATGCAGTCCGCCGGGCTGGTAAACGATCATTTGATACATTGTTTCTGTAGGAGCGAAAGATAAACAACTATGCCGATTAAGATTCCCCGGACCCTGCCCGCCTATGATGAACTGCGGGAAGAAAATGTTTTTGTTATAACCGAAGACCGTGCGGAACTCCAGGATATCCGGCCCCTTAAGGTGGGGATTGTGAACCTCATGCCTACCACGGTGGATACGGAAATACAGTTGCTGCGGCTTTTGGGGAACAGCCCCCTGCAAGTCGACATCAGTTTACTCCGCATGGGGAGCCATGAATCCCGGAATGCGCCGCCGGGGCATCTGGATAAGTTTTATGTTAATTCCGAGGATATTATCCGCCAAAATATCCGCTATGACGGCATGATCATCACCGGGGCGCCGGTGGAGACCCTGCCTTTTGAGGAGGTGGACTATTGGAACGAGTTGGCGGCGATACTGGACTATTCCGCACGGTATGTCTGGTCCACCCTGCATATCTGCTGGGGCGCCCAGGCGGGGCTGTACCACCGGTACGGGGTTCCGAAGCTGGTATTGCCTAAAAAGCTCTTCGGCGTATTCCCCCACGGGGTGAACGAGCGGAATAGCACCCTGTTCCGGGGCTTTGACGACGAATTTCTCGCCCCCCAGTCCCGGCATACCGAAAGCGACCGGCAGGCCATTGCCTCCATACCGGAGCTGACCATCGAGTCGGAAACCGATGAGGTGGGGGTCTTTTTTGTTACTGCCCGGGAGGG
>BNUX01000025.1 GCA_025997675.1 Spirochaetia bacterium
GAAACGCAAGAAGTCTATCCTGCTTTTTATGATCGGCATGCTTATTTTTATCGTTTCGGCACTGATTTGTTTGTTAAACCTTAATCTCCTTAAAAGGCCGGTCTTCTGAATTGCCGTCATAGTTTACCGAGAGGATATCCTGTATCCATTTTCCCTGGGGATTGTATTTCCGTACGATATCACGTTTTGTCAGGTATGCGTCATAGTCCGTTTCCATGGCATACACATACAGGTTTCCCCCGTCATCAACGGCGCAGTCATACATCCTGATATATTCCTGCATTTTATCGAGGGTAATGGCATACTTGATCGTTCCCTCAACGGTCATGCAAATAAGGCGGAAAGAACTGCTGTCAATGATATAAAGGTTGCCGTCCCGCTCGTATTTGGCCAGGGCAGGGTCAACCAGGAGGGTTTCCTTCTGAAATACCGGCCTTTTAAGGAGATTAAGGTTTAACAAACAAATCAGTGCCGAAACGATAAAAATAAGCATGCCGATCATAAAAAGCAGGATAGACTTCTTGCGTTTCCCCATGATTTGGAAGGTATCATTTTCCGATGAAAAATTTTGCATATAATCATGAAACAATACCATCTGTGGAAGAAATTAGTCAAGGTACGGAAATGGCCCATACAAGGCTCCCCAATTCCCCCTCCGGTCCGCCGGGCCCCGCACCCTCAGCGCCAAATCCAGGCGCTCCAGGTATTCCCGTCTGCCGATCTCCACACCCCCCAGGCTTTCCAGATGATCCGTATGGACCTGGCAGTCAATGAAGGAAACCCCGTCCGCAAAAAGTATCTTCGCCAGCCGCAGGAAGGCCGCCTTGGAGGCATTGGGCGCTCTGGCGAACATGGACTCCCCAACAAAGGCGTTCCCCAACCGCACCCCGTAACAGCCCCCAACCAGTTCCCCATCCCGGTAACTTTCCGCCGAGTGGGCCCAGCCCAGGCGGTGCAGTTCCTCATAGGCGGTGATAATATCGCCGGTGATCCAAGTCCCCGCAGACTGAAGTCCGTTCCGGCCGGGCCGGTCCGCTTCACCGCAGCCCCGGATCACGCCGGAAAAATCCCTATCCAGGGCAAAGGTGAAGGTTCCCTGCCGGAAAACCTTCTCCATAGACTTTGAAATGTGCAGTTTTTCCGGAAATATAACAAACCGGGGGTCCGGGGACTGCCAGAGGACGGGGTCCTCCTGGTTGTACCAGGGGAAAAGCCCCTGTTCATAGGCGGAAAGGAGCATCCCCGGAGAAAGATTACCCCCAACGGCGATGATCCAGTCGGAACTTTCCTCCGGGGGAGGGAAGTCAAACCGGTGGTGTTCGGTAAGGTAGGGGAATTGAGGGTCCGGGCCCGGACGGAGGCGCATGGAGAGATCCCTACGCCTCTACCGACTCCAGCGCTTCCGCCTCCTTGCGCACCTCAATGTGGTAGCCCCCGTCATACCAGTCCGCATAGGCGCTGCCGCCGGTACTGAGGCTGCCGAAGAGAACTTCGTCCACAAAGAAGGCCTTGATCTTGTCCTCGATAAGCCGGCCTACATTGCGGGCGCCGAATTCCCGGCTGTACCCTTCCTCCGCAAGCTTATCCACACAGGCGTCGCTTATTTCCAGGCCCACCTTCTTTTCCGCCAATTGGGCGATAAAGAGGTCCAGTTCCTTGCGGACAATGGAACACATGATTTCCTTGGACAGGTGACTGAACCGGACCACCGCATCCAGGCGGTTGCGGAATTCCGGGGTGAAGATACGTTCCACCGCACTGTCCACCTCCGCCTCCCCGGCAACCCGTTCCCCAAAGCCGATGAGGCTCTTGCCGATTTCCCGGGCCCCGGCGTTGCTGGTCATGATAAAGACCACATTGCGGAAATCCGCCTTCCGGCCGTTGTTGTCCGTCAGGGTGGCGTAGTCCATGATCTGGAGCAGGATGTTGTAGACATCCGGGTGGGCCTTTTCAATCTCGTCCATGAGGACCACGCTGTGGGGTTGCTTCCGGATGGCGTCCGTGAGGAGGCCCCCCTCCTCGTAGCCCACATAGCCCGGGGGAGACCCGATGAGACGGGATACGGTGTGCTTTTCCTGGTATTCGCTCATGTCGAAGCGGTGCATGGGTACCCCCAGGATGTCCGCCAATTGCCGGGCCAGTTCGGTTTTGCCGACCCCGGTGGGGCCCACAAAGAGGAAGTTTGCCACGGGCTTGTTGTCCGCCCGGAAACCCGCACGGGAACGTTTGACCGCCCTTACCGCCGCCAGGATCGCCTCGTCCTGGCCGAAGATCCGCGAGCGGAGCTTGTCCTCCAGGAACCGGAGCTTGTCCTTTTCACTTTCCCCCACGGACCGTTCGGGGATCCGGGCTATCTTGGCAACCACGGTTTCGATGAGATGGAGACCGATGTCTATGTCCGGTACGGGCGCTTCGGCGGCGGCGCTTTGGTCCTTGCCGCCATTTTTGAAGGCCTCAATTCGGGCAAAGGCCCCGGCCTCGTCAATCACGTCGATGGCCTTGTCCGGTAAGCGCCGTTCGGTGATGAACTGGGCGGAAAGCCGCACCGCGCTCTCCACCGCCTCGTCGTCGTACCGGACCTTGTGGTAATCCTCGTATTTGGACTTGAGCCCCTGGAGGATGGTGATGGCGTCCTCCTGGCTGGGCTCGTCAATGTCGATTTTCTGGAAACGCCGGGACAGGGCCCGGTCCTTGTCGAAGTATTTGCTGAATTCCTCGTGGGTGGTGGAGCCGATACAGCGGAGTTTCCCCGATGAAAGGGCGGGTTTGAGGAGGTTGGACGCATCCAGGGCGCTGCCCGACACGGACCCGGCCCCAATAATGGTATGAATCTCGTCGATAAAGAGGATGGCCTTCTCTTTTTTCAGGATTTCCTCCACAACCCGCTTGATCCGTTCCTCAAAGTCACCCCGGTACTTGGTTCCCGCCACCAGCGCCCCCATGTCCAAGGAGTAAATAGAAAAGTCCTTGAGGGTAGGGGGAACATTCCCCGCCACGATTCTTTGGGCCAGCCCTTCGGTGATGGCGGTTTTGCCCACCCCGGAATCCCCCACATGGACGGGGTTGTTTTTGAGCCGGCGGCAGAGGACCTGCACGGTGCGGTCCAGTTCAAGCTGCCGGCCGATTACCGGCTCCAGTTTACCCAGCTTGGCCAGGGCGGTGAGTTCCGTGGCGTACCGTTCCAGGGCGCTTTTCCTGTTGGGCCTGGTCCGCTGGGCGGTTTCTACGGTTTCCCCTTCATCCGGGGGAAAGCCGTCATGGCTGCCGTCGGGGCCCGAGGGACCCATCCGGTTATACCGGGAATAGCTTTGGGAAAAGTTGAAGGACGCCTCGTTGTCATCCTCGAGCTCACGGGAAAGGCTTTCCAGGAGTTCCAGGCGGTTCTTTATCCCCGATTTGCGGAGGTAATAGGCGCAGTAGTTCCGTTCCTCATCGTAGAGGGACACCAGGATATCGGCGATGTCCAGGATCTGCTTCTGGGAAGACTGGCTCTGGAGGACCGCCCGTTCCAGGACACTCTGGAAACCCACGGTCTGGGTGGGCTCCGTGTTATCCTGGGTAGGAACCTGCTTTACAAAGTAGTCCTCCATCCCGAGCTTAAGCTCGTTCAGGTTGGCTCCGCAGGACGAAAGGATACCCTGAACCTCGTTAAAGGACAGGGCCGCGTAGAGAACATGTTCGGGGGTCAGGTACTCGTGGTTACGGACCTTGGCCTCGTTATATGCGGCATTAATTATCGCCTGTACATGGCGGCTGATTTTCATTATTCACCCCTCCCTATAAGTATACTCAATTTGTCAGTTTTTTTCCACCACACAACGCAGGGGAAATTCATTTTGCCGGGCTGCGGCATGGACCTGCTCCGCCTTGGTTTGGGCTATGTCCCAGGGGTAAATCCCCGCAACCCCCCGTCCCTTCCGGTGTATATCCAGCATAACGCGGTTCGCTTCCCCTTCGCTTTTACGGAAGACGAACATCAGGATCTCCACCACAAAGTCCATGGTGGTATAGTTATCGTTCAGCAAAACGACCCGGAATTTCTCCGGTTCCGCTAATTTGTGTTTCCGTTTTGCGGTTGGAACCGCTTCATTTCCTGCAAACCAAGGCATATTATAGATGATACTGCAAAGAAAGGGGCTGGGCAATACGTGTATAATGGACAACTAAATCCTTACAAATTCTTAATCCCTAGTGCGGTAGACGGTTCTACGGTGGGGACCGTAGCCTCTACGGGGGGGACCGTGGCCTCCACGGGGGGGACCGTAGCCTCCACGGTGGGGACCGTAGCCTCTACGGGGGGGACCGTAGCCTCCACGGGGGGGACCGTAGCCTCCACGGCGGGGACCGTAGCCTCCACGGCGGGGACCGTAGCCTCTACGGTGGTGACTGTAGCCTCCACAATTATTCTTTCCGGTTGATAAGATTCGCCTGATACCCTGCCCCGAACCCGTTGTCGATGTTCACCACCGAGATCCCCGGCGCGCAGGAGGTGAGCATCCCCAGCAATGCGGAAAGCCCGCCGAATGCCGCCCCGTATCCCACGCTGGTGGGCACCGCGATGACCGGCGCGGACACCTGCCCGGCGATAACCCCCGCCAAAGCGCCCTCCATCCCCGCCACGGCTACCACCACCCGGGCCTTCCGGATGTCCGGCAGACGTTTGAAAAGCCGGTGTATCCCCGCAATCCCCACATCGCAGATCAGTTCTACGTTGCTGCCCAGGAATTCCGCGGAAAGCGCCGCTTCCCGGGCGATGGGCAGGTCCGAGGTCCCCGCGGCTACCACCGCCACCAGCCCCTTCCGGTCCTCCTTGGCCAGGACGCTGCCCACGGTAAGTATCCGGGACAGGGCGTCGTACTCCGCCTCGCCGAAACGCCGCAGTATCCGTTCCGCCAGGGCTTCCGGCGCCTTGGTTCCCAGCACCGGCAGCCCCGCATCGCGCATCCTTATGATGATGGCCTCCGCCTGATCCGTGGTTTTCCCCGCGCAGAACACCACCTCGGGGTAGCCGGTACGTTTGTCCCGGTCATGGTCTATGACGGCAAAGTCTAAATTGTTATTTTCCGGCGAATCCATCGTTGATAATCCTTTCCGCTTCTTCCAGGGTCAGTCCCCGTTCCCGTGCAAGCCGGGCGCGGTCTTCAAACTCGATTTTTGAACGCAGTTTTTCTGCGCCATAATATACCGTTTTTCTGCGCCCCCCTCCCTCCCCCAGCCGCTCCTCCTCTCTTCGCAGCGAAAGCCGCCGTAGGGTAGTTTCCCGGAAGCCGATGGTACTCGACCGCCGGAACAGGGTTTCCCGGAGCGCATTGAGTTTTTCCTCCCCGGTTAAAACCGAAACGATGGTAGCCGGCCGGGACTTCTTCATCACGCAGGGGGTAAAGGTAACATCCAGGGCGCCTGAAGCAAAGAGGCTCTCCATAAGGAAGCCCAGGGCCTCGCCGCTCATGTCGTCGATAGTGGCCTCCATCAGGACCAGTTCCTCGGTTTTCCAGGGGGAGAGTCCGCCGGAAGCGTCCGCAGTATTGCGCTCTTCCCGAAGGGATACCCGGAGCAGGTTGGGTTTATCCATCTTCCGGGTCCCGATGCCGTACCCGGTTTTCAGTTCACGAAAGCTGCCGACACCGGTAAATTCGTCCACAGAGGAAGCGAGGATCGCTGCGCCGGTGGGGGTGGTCATCTCCTTAGGGAAGCCGCCGGTCTTAACCGGCATACCCCGGGTTAGTAATACGGTGGCAGGGGCAGGCACAGGGAGTAGGCCGTGGGCGCATCGAACCATGCCGCTCCCCAGTTCGACTTCCGAGCAGGTAATGCGATCCGGTTTAAGCAGGTCCAGGCAGATGGCGGCCCCCACAATATCAATGATCGAATCCAAGGCCCCAACTTCGTGGAAAGCCACATCCTCTTCCGCCGTCCCGTGTACCTGGGCCTCCGCGCGGGCGATACGGGTAAAAATATCCAGTGCCCGGTTCTTCACCCCGTCACTCAGGGTTGAGCCCGCGATGAGGGATCGGATTTCCTTCCAGGTAGTGTGGCTGTGGTGATCCGTGCTGCCCCCCAGGTCCACCACCGCGTGGGTCCCGGTGATCCCCCCCCGTTGGTCCCGTTCAAAGCGGAGCGCCCAGCCGCCAAGGCCAAGCTTGCCCAGTTCCGTATGGAGCGTGTCGGGCGGGACCCCCAGGTCCTCAAAGGCCCCCAGGGCCATATCGCCGGAGATGCCGGCAAAGCAATCGAAGTGCAGGGTTTTCAAGGGCACTCCTCAAGCCATCCTGATAGCCGCCGGTATGGCCCGGTTCAGGTTTCCCATGACATAGCCCTCCAGTTCCAGGGCCACATACAGGAAACCGTAGGACTTAAAGGACCGGGAAACGCTGTCCAGGAGTTTTTCGTCAAAGAAGCGCCGCCGTTCCTCCGGGGCCACTTCAATACGGGCGATGTCGCCGTGGGAGCGGACCCGGAACTGCCGGAACCCTTTCTCCCGCAGGAGAATCTCGGCTTTTTCCACCCGGGATAGTTTTTCCCGGTCGATCCGTTCCCCATAGGGAATCCGGGATGCGAGGCATGCAAAGGCGGGCTTGTCCCAGGTGGGCAGGTCGAAGCGCTTGGACAGGTCCCGGATATCCTGCTTGGTCAGCCCCGCCGCCCGCAGGGGACTAACAATTTCGAGTTCCGCCAAAGCCTTGAGCCCCGGCCGGTAATCCGTCATATCGTCCAGGTTCGAGCCATCCAGCACCGTGGTGATGCCCCGCTTTTTTGCCGTCTCAAGAATGGCGCCGAACTCAATTTTCTTGCAGTAGTAGCACCGCTCCTTGGGGTTCGCCGCCACCTCATCATCAATCTCGGATTCTTCTATTAACAGGTGTTCAATCCCCACTTTCCGGGCCACCTGGGCGGCACAGTCGATTTCGCTTTTGGGAAGCATGGGGCTTACCACGGTTATGGCGATAGCCCTGGCGCCCAGGGCCGCCACAGAGGCATGGCAGAGGAAGGAACTGTCCACCCCGCCGGAAAAGGCCACCGCCACGGCGCCCTTTTCGGCAATCATGGCTAAGAGGGCCCGGTACTTTTCGTCTAAGGAACTTGGCATGAAAATACTCCTGTATTGGTAATACCATTTTTGGGGGACACCCGTCAATGTACCGGCTTTTTTATCGTTGCCGCATAAATACTGTTGAGGAGGCCCAGGACCGCCGAGAGGGAAAAGAGCACCTCTATCCCCGTGACCTTCCATATCCAGCCCCCCATCAGGGCGATGAAAATGCTGATCACATGGTTCACCGATATGCCCGTGGAAAGGGTGGCGGTGACTTCTTCCTGGCTTGCAGCAATGTCCTGCACATACACGCTGCTGGCCATGCTTGCCAGGGAAATGATGGCGTCAAGGACGTAGTTTACGCAGACCACCGTAAAGGCGATGCCCGGCGGAAAAAGCCGGTGGGCAAAGCCATAGAAGAAGCAAACCACCACCAGGATCAGGGTGTCGGCCACCATGATGGTCTTATACCCCAGCTTGTCGATTAGTTTTCCTATCAGGGGATTAAAGACGATGCCGAAGGCGGCGCTCACCGCCATGAGCAGGGCGATAACCGATGCGTCGGCGCCGTAGTGGAGGATCAGCACGTAGGGCGCAAAGGTGAGGAAGACCTGCTTCCGTGCGCCGTAGAAAACCTCCAGCATATAGAACTTGGAAAACTTTTTGGCAAAGTAGAAACGCCGCCGGGGGGATTTGTTTTGCGATTCCTCCATGGGCAGCACAAAGATCACCGCGGCGATCATAAAGGCAGCCGATATGCCGAAGATTACCTTGAAGGGGAGGATGTCGTTCCGTTGGTAGCCGAAGCGGCCGAGGATGAGGAACAATACCGATACCAGGATAAACCCGGTAATCCGCCCCACATGGTCCAGGGCCCCGGTGACCCCCAATGCCGCGCCGCCGGTTTCTTTTTTCGCCAGGTGCATAGAGATGGTACTCCGCAGGGGTAATACGATATGTTCCCCCAGGCTGTAGAGCACCATGAAAAGTACCACCACAAACTTTCCGGTCCCCGCGAAAAGGAATCCGGAAAGCCCGGCAACCATGATAATCAAACCGATTTTGAATACCCGGCTTTCCGAAAGGCGGTACATCACCGCGAAGATCAGTACCACCATGAGGCCGGGAAGCTCCCGGAAGAATTCCACTACCCCCCGTTCAAAGTTGGTGATGTGAACCAGTTCCGCCAGATAGTTATCCTGTATCCCCCGGTACAAACCGTAGGAGATGCCGTATGTCAGGAGTACCGTAAGAAAGCGCAGATACTTTGCGTCCGGACGGTAAATGTCCTTTAGGGAAATCCGCTTACCAGTAATCCTCACGATTTCCTTCCCCGTGAAACGGCGCGTATCCTGTCCCCGAGGATCTCCACCGCCTTCTCCACCATCTTTCCCAGGGGCAGAGCTTCAAACCCCGCCAGGGTAAAGTGATCCTGCTGTATGGGTACCAGTATCCGGTCCCCCCGCGCACCCAGGACCGCCTCCGCCATGGAACCGGTAATCTCCCCCATAAGGGCGTTCGCCAGCACAATCCCGATGGGCCCCAGGATGAAGTCCCCCAGCCCCACCGAAACCTTCACTGCGTTTTCCCCGGTGGCTCCCCGGTGGGCGCCGGCCTTGACCATCCGCTCCGTGGCCGCCGAATTGGTCCCCAGGGCAATAATCTCCCACTCCCCCGGCCATTCCCGGTCAAGGAGTTCCCGGATTTTGCCGATCAACTGCACCCCGATACCGCCGCCCATGCCGTCCACAATTACGATGCTTCTTTTCATACTATAACTATCTTAAGCATATACTCAGGAATCTTTCAATAGCTCCACTTAAACCCGAAGGAACCCATGGGAATAGGGAACCCGTAAGCGGCCAGGCTGCTCCCCTTATCTTCCTTTCCGGTGTAGTCATTGTAGGTGGTTGTTTCTTCGGCTTTGTACACCAGGGATAACAGGTTTTCTACGCCGACGTATATTTCTGTCTGCACCTTGCCCTTCCGGTTAAAAATAAAAAAGGAAAACTTAAGATCCAGCGGGAGAACCCAGGGCCCCCGGGTTTCTTCCCGGCGTATTACGGGGCGGCGGAATTTCTGAATGATCACCTGGTTGCCGTTTTCGTCCAGGACGGGATCATATTTTTGCGTTTCCTCATTCCAGGTGACCTGCTGTACCGGGTAGGGGATAACCTCTCCATAGATCGTTTTGATGAGAGGCTGGCCCGAGGCAAGGCCGAAACGAAGGGCGATATTGAACTGCCTTAAGGGTTTTATGTTCAGCACCAGGTTGAAGTTGTTGAACCGGTGGAAGGAGGGGTAGTACCAGTCACCCCCATGCTCCCCGATCCCGCCAAAACCAAATTCACTGCTGGTAGGTTCGCGGTACCGGGCGTAGGTAAAGGTGTAGGAAATCCAGCCGTCTATATACCGGGATGTTAATTTTTGCAGCTGTAAATCAAAGCCCCCGATGTGACCTTCCCCATCAAATCCCCACCCCACATCAACGCTGTTTCTGCTCAGATCCGCCAGTATATGTGCGCGGTCAAAAACATATTTGTAGTACCCTTCGATAGTAAAGCTCCACCCCCCGGTTACATCAACCCTGGTTCCCAGTACGGATGTCCAGGACCGGTTCAGCTTCATATCATCCAGGCCCCTGTTGTTCCCCTCAATAAAGGAAATGTTTTCGTTCATCGATGAAAAGAGGCCCGTGCCGGTGGTGACACTGAGGGATTCGAGGAAACCGGGTATCCTAAACAGATCCTTGTTTTTAAGGATGGTAAAGTCCAGGTTGAGCCGGGGATTCCACACCGGTTTTGTTACCACATCAAAATCCCTGCCGGCAAAGTAGAGGTGATCCATCCTGAGGCCCAACTCGGCGCCGAAAAACTGATTGGGGGTGGTATATTCCAGGAGGGTATAGGCGGAACTAAAAAGGCCGTGGTTGTTCACGTCCACAACCTTGTCCAGCGGCCTGAGTATTGCCGCCTCCGGAATGCCGGCGATGCCCAAGTTCGACAGCTCATCCAGGCCCTTGGCAAGACCGTCGGCGGCGTATATCTCCCCCACCAGTTGTTCCATAGGCCCCCCGGCGATGCCCACATTTTCGTACTGCCGCCAGTTGGTGTAGAGTTCCTGCACCCCTGCGGCAAGGAGGAAGCCCGGCAAAGCCGGCCCCAGATCCCAGTCCATATCAACGCGGCCCTGGGTGTTGAAAACCAGATTGTCCGAATCAATCTCTGCGTTAAGATCCGGCGCATGGTAGGAATGTGATGCATCAATTTTAGCACGATCAATGTTAGTGCCTATCAATTTGTCTTTATATTTATCGATGAATGATTGGGTATAAAAGACTTCCACATCGTTGTTGACCGATCCTTCGGCAATAAGCTCGGTGTACCCCGCCCCGAGGGTTGTCCTGAGTATCATTTTGGGAATGGGGGTGTAATTGATGCCCGCTATGCCGAAGCCCTGGTAGTTATGGTAATCAAAGTTCATGGTCATCCTGCCCGTGATCCCATCGTCCGCCAGGAGACTGTCCTCATCATAACTGGTAATGTATTTCGCCCCCACACCATCGCTGCCGAAGAAGCCGTTCAGGGTTAATTCAAGATCCGTGGTGAACCGGTAGTTCGCCGACAGGGCGGTACTCCTGATATAGGGGGCAACGGATATCGAATCGACCATTCCCAGGATTTCGTTATCCGGCACCGCCTTGCTGATTCCCTGGGCCGCCCATACCAGGGTATCCCAATAGGTGACCTTCCCCATCAGCATGATTCCCCCCTTGCCAAACAGGGGGTAGGAGAGGTTGAAGCTTGCCGCGCTGGTGGCCAGGCCGACATCCAGTTCGGTTTCCGTGGGGGAGGGCTTTTTGGAGGTCACCTCCAGGAGGCCCGAAATGGTGTGCCCGTACCGGGTGGAAAAAACGCCGTGGGAAAGCTTGACGCTCTCAATCATTTTGGGGTCGAAGATGGACATGCCCCCTGCCCAGTGATAGGGCCGGGCCAGGTAAAACCCGTCCAGGACGGCCTCCAAATCCCCGGGGTCGCCCCCGCGAATGGAGGGCATGGCGTTGAACATCCCCGAATAGCCCACCCCGGGGAGGAGCTTCACCGAACTCATCACATCCTCGACGATGCCGATTTCCGCAGTCCGGGCCAGTTCCGCCCCGGAAATTGCCACGCTGCGGCCCAGCTTGGTTTCACTGGCTCCGGGCTGCCGGGCTTCAATGACGAGTTCCCGGTTTTCCATGATGCCCCCCAGCCGCAGGGTCAGGGTAAAGCTGCTTTGTTCCCGGTTAATGGCCAGCCGGCCGTTTTCATACCCCGGGTAGGCTGCCTGTATCACCACCGGGCGGTCATCGGGAACCGCAATCAGCACCTTCCCGTCTTCATCACATTCGTATTCGGCGCCATCCCAGGAACGGATACGGGTCCCCTCCAGGGGTATCCCCAAATCCGCATCCAGAACGATAATCTCCACGTCCCGGGCAAAAAGGGCGTTATTGGGCAGGCTAAACAAAAGTACCAGGATAGTGAGGAATTTGCCGGTTAAAACCGGCCTCCAATTTTTCGTCATACCGCCGCCCCCGTATTCCAGACTTAATTTACGCATATACGCAGGAATTTTTCCAGTATCAGTGGAATTTTTCACCATTTCTCAAAATAATTCATAAAATACAAAAAACTGCTTGACATACGTGAAAAACCGGCTTAATTTAATATTGATAATTATTCTTATTATCAATATTTTTATCGGAGGTTTACTATGGCGAATTTAAAGGGCAGCAAAACGGAAGCAAACCTGAAAACGGCTTTTGCGGGAGAATCACAGGCACGGAGCAAGTATTTCTACTTTGCTGCCAAAGCGAAGGAAGAAGGGTATGCACGCATTGCCCAGGTTTTTGAAGAGACCGGCAATAATGAATACGAACATGCAAAACTCTGGTTTAAGCTGCTGGATGGAATCGGGGACACCCCCGCGAACCTGAAAACCGCTGCGGCGGGGGAGCACTATGAGTATACCGATATGTATGTCGGCTTTGCCAAGACCGCTCGGGAAGAGGGGTTTGACCAGGTTGCGGAACGGTTTGAGCAGGTTGCGGGGATCGAAAAGGGCCACGAGGCGCGGTTCCTCAAGCTCCTTGACAAGGCAAAGGCGCCGGTTTCCAAGGACGGCGCCGTGCAATGGCAGTGCACCAATTGCGGGAACACCCTCAGCGCCAAGCAGGGTCCCACCACCTGCCCGGTATGCGCCCATGCGGATATTCCCTGGTCCGGGCACCGGGCCTATATTCAGGTAAAGGACACCGACTAGTATTTCCGGGGGGCCGCTGTTTTGCAGCTCCCCCATTCCCCAGAACCAGGTCCCGTACCGCTTCATCCCAAAGGCCGCTTTTTTCTTTTACCATGAGGGTGAGCATGTACTGTAAATGTGCTTCATCCCACATGGCCCCTGCCTTTTTACACCGTTTTTGGACAATTTTCTTATGTTCCTTAAAGTAAAACGCAAGATTGCGCGCCCCTCCCCGGGTTGTTCCCTGACTTGCATCGGGAAACAGTTCATCCGCGCAGGCGCTGATCCAGGGCGACCCATCGCTCAGAACCATGGTTTGGGTATACCGGCCATAGCCATTACGCAGGGCGCACTCAAAGAGGTGTTTTTTGAATTCCCCCCGGTCACCCACATGGGCTACATACTCTTTTTCTACGATATTGTACACCACCCCATTTTTCCGCATCCGCAGGCCGGTACTGTTAAACACAATTCCCAGGGAAATATCCCGGGTACTAATTGTTTCCCGGTCTATGAGTATGTATAAAACGCCCTCCTTATCAGGGGACCCGGTTCGGCCCCCCCTGCTTTCATAAGCCGCCGCCGCCCGCCGCTTCTCCGCTTCGAACACCTGCTTCCCGATGTAGTAGCTTACCTTCCTGATTTGGTCATCCGAAACCTGTACCTGGTAAAGTTTTTGCACGATTTTTTCAACCGCCTTGAAGGACCCCTTGCTTTGGCTCCAAAAGGCAATCTCCGTCATCAGGAGTTTCGTCATCTTAAAGGGCAGGGTGTCAATTTTTAGCTGTTCATCCAGGGGAATCAGCTCCTTTATGGTTTCATCCCCGTCAACAATCCCCTGTTCCACCCGCAAGGTGCTTCGTTTGATGCATATCTCCCCGTTGATGGTTTTTATTCTCCGATCCCGCCTGCCGCCGTTCCGGACAAGCACCCCCTTTTCCTTTAGTTCAGTTTTTTTTTTGCGATCAGATCCTTTTCCGGGATACTATTGACATATCCGTCGTAGAGCCTTGAAACCGCCTGATTGTTCAAGGATTTGAGGTTCCCCATCAATGCCTCAAGCCGGTCTATGGTGAGCTCCCCCGTTTCCGTTATCCGCTGCAATTCCGCCATATTTTGACTGATATTTGCCGCTATGAGGTCTATGGCTTCCGTTTCCAGCTGGGTAATGCTTTTTTTCATACCCCGGCTTTCAGCCTTGCTCTTTACGCTCTTTGATAGCAAGTATATCGGCAATAAGTCTTAGAACAAAGCTAACAAGCAACCCCGCAAACACTATACCCATTAAAATATTCATCTGAAATATATACCACCGGACACAATAACAGTCAAGGGATGATTTGCACGTTAAATATAGTCGCCTAAAAGTTTCGGGTGATTTTTTTTGACAAAGTGAAAAACCAGTGCTAAGATGATAAAACAATTCTATCGGAGGTTTTTTACAATGGCGAAATACGTAGTGGCTCTTGACCAAGGAACAACCAGCTCCCGGGCTATCTTTTTTGATAAGCAGGGGAATATCATCAGCGTAGCACAGAAGGAATTCACCCAGATATTCCCGAAACCGGGTTGGGTGGAACATGATGCGGAGGAAATTTGGGCATCCCAGGTGGGGGTACTGGCGGAAGCGAAGGCCCGTATTAATGCCGACCCTAAGGACATTGCCGCAATCGGCATCACCAATCAGCGTGAAACCACGGTTGTGTGGGATCGTACCACGGGTAAACCGGTTTACAACGCCATTGTATGGCAGTGCCGCCGTACCGCAGAGTATTGCGATACCCTGAAAGCCAAGGGCTTCGACAAGAAAATCAAAGACAAGACCGGCCTCGTGGTGGACGCCTATTTCTCCGGCACCAAGGTCCGCTGGATCCTCGAAAACGTACCCGGCGCACGGGCAAAAGCGGAAAAGGGCGACCTGGTTTTCGGCAACATCGACACCTGGCTCATCTGGAACCTCTCAGGCGGGAAAGTCCACGCCACCGACTATACCAACGCTTCCCGGACCCTGCTCTTTAACATCCATACCCTCCAATGGGACGATGAAATCCTCAAGGAACTCAATATTCCCAAGTCGATGCTCCCCAAAGTGCAGCCCTCCAGCGGCGAATTCGGCAAAACCAAGATTGACGGCGTCGATGTTCCGGTAGCGGGTGTCGCGGGTGACCAGCAGGCGGCCCTCTTTGGTCAATGCTGCTTCGAACCCGGTATGGTAAAGAACACCTACGGTACGGGCGCGTTCATCCTGATGAACACCGGCGAAAAAGCGGTTGAATCGAAGAACGGCCTGCTTACCACCATCGCCTGGGGCTTGAACGGCAAGGTCAACTACGCCCTGGAAGGCAGTGTTTTCGTTGCGGGTTCGGCGATTCAGTGGCTGCGGGACGGGCTCAAAATCGTGGACAGCGCGCCCATGACCGAATACTATTGCAACAGCGTGCCGGATACCGATGGCGTGTATCTGGTACCGGCATTTGTCGGCCTGGGCGCTCCCTACTGGGATCAGTATGCCCGGGGCACCGTGGTAGGCTTGACCCGGGGCACCTCAAAGGCGCATTTTATCCGCGCCACCGTGGAATCCCTGGCGTATCAGAGCGGCGATGTTATCACGGCCATGAGTAAAGATGCGGGTACGCCGATAAAGGCCGTCCGTGTTGACGGCGGCGCCTGTGCAAATAACTTCCTGATGCAGTTCCAGGCGGATATTCTGGGTACCGATGTTATCCGCCCGAAGGTTATCGAAACTACCGCACTTGGAGCCGCTTACCTCGCGGGTCTCGCGGTGGGTTACTACAAAGACCAAAACGACATTCTTACGAACGTTGCGGTTGACAAGACCTTCAAGTCCACCATGCAAGCCGGAGACCGGGCGAAACTGGTTGCCGGTTGGGAAAAAGCGGTAGGCCGCTCCCGGGACTGGGCAAAGTAAGCCGGTAATAAGGCACAAAAAAATCATTGCTCTCCCCCGGTTTTTCGGGGGAGAGTTTTTAAAAGGAAAATTCTCATGGAGGATGTTGTTATCATCGGGGGTGGTGTCTGCGGTTGCTCCCTGCTCTATGCCCTGAGCCGGTATAAAGTCCGCGCAGTATTGGTGGAAAAAGAAAACGATGTGGGGGACGGCGCCAGTAAGGCGAATAGCGGTATTGTCCATGCGGGCTATGATCCCGAACCGAACACCTTGATGGCAAAATACAATGTCGAAGGTAACCGCTTAATGTATGAATTGTGCGGGGCCCTTGATGTACCCTGCAAAAAAACCGGCTCCGTGGTGGTCGGCTTTAGTGAAGGGGAGCGCAAGAATATACAGGAACTCTACGACCGTGGAATAGCAAATAAGGTTCCCGGCTTAAAAATTATAGAACAGGATGAACTGCGCCGCCTGGAGCCGCACCTTAGTAAAACTGCTCTTTTTGCGCTCTATGCCGAAACCGGCGGTGTGGTATCTCCCTGGGAGTTTGCTTCAGCCCAGGCGGAAGCGGCGGTAACCGGTGGCGGAGAGGTGCAGCTTGACACCGAGGTACGGGGTATCCGCAAAGAGGCGGGGCATTTTGTGGTTGAAACAAACCGGGGAAACATTGAGGCCCGCTTTGTGGTAAACGCGGCGGGGGTGTATTCGGATGTAATCAGCCGGATGATCGAGCCTCTGCATTTTACCATTCACCATAAACGGGGACAGTACTATCTTATGGACCCGGTGACATCCTCCCTGGCGAACACGGTTATTTTTCAGTGCCCCAATGAAAAAGGGAAGGGGATACTGGTAGCGCCCACCGCCCACGGAAACCTGATTGTCGGGCCTGACAGTGAAACGGTTAAGGGGGATAACCGGGCGAATACGGCGGCGGGTTTAGCTTTTGTGCGGGAGATGGCCCTGAAGTCGGTGCCGGAGATTAATTTTTCCCAGTCCATCCGTAACTTTTCCGGGGTCCGCGCCGACAGCGATATGAAGGATTTTCTGGTGGGCGAATCAAAGGATGTGCCGGGGTTTTTCAACATCGCCGGTATCAAATCGCCGGGTCTCACCTCGTCGCCGGCCATTGCCCTTGATGTGGTGCGGATGCTGGGGGAGGCGGGGCTTGTACTTGATGCGAACCCGAAGTTTGTGGCAACACGGCGGGTAAAGCGGTTTAAACATATGAATGCCGAGGAGCGGCGGAAGGCGGTGGCGGAAAATCCGCTGTATGCTACTATTATATGCCGCTGCGAAACGGTTACCGAGGGTGAGATTGTGGACGCTCTTAAACGGCCCCTGCCGCCCCGGTCCCTTGACGCAGTGAAGCGCCGGTGCAGTTCCGGGATGGGACGCTGCCAGGGCGGGTTCTGCGGGCCCCGGGTGCTGGAGATTATTTCCCGGGAACTGGGTATACCGGTGGGGGATATTCCCCAGGATCGTGCGGGGATGTATATTGTCTCGGGTGTTACGAAGGAGCCGAAATGAAAGCGCAATATGATGTTGTCGTCATAGGCGGCGGCCCTGCAGGTTTGGCGGCGGCCCTGGCCGCAGAGGAAAACGGCGCGAAGAGCGTTTGTATTTTAGAACGGGCCAAGGTGCTGGGGGGCATTTTACAGCAATGTATCCACAACGGATTCGGCCTCCATGTTTTTAAAGAGGAACTGACCGGCCCCGAATATGCCGAGCGTTTTATCAACCGTCTTGCGGGTACCAACATTGAGGTTCTCACCGGGGCAATGGTGCTGGGCTTCCTGGCGGACCGGACCATCTTTGTCATGCAGCGGGAGAATGGGTATATGACCATCAAGGCCGGGGCCATCGTGCTGACCATGGGCTGCCGTGAACGGACCCGGGGCGCCCTTGGCATTCCCGGTACCCGGCCTGCGGGGGTGTTGACCGCCGGGGCGGCCCAGCTCTACATGAACATTGAGGGCTACACCATCGGTAAGCGGGTGGTCATCCTCGGCTCCGGGGACATCGGGCTTATCATGGCCCGGCGGCTTACCCTTGAGGGGGCAGAGGTGCTGGGGGTCTACGAAGTGCTGCCCTATCCCGGCGGCCTTAACCGGAACATTGTGCAGTGCCTCAACGATTACGATATCCCCCTCTATCTCTCCCATACGGTTGCGGATATCCGGGGTGATAAACGGGTGGAGCAAATTGTGGTGGCTAAGGTGGACGAAAAGCGCCAGGTTGTTCCGGGTACCGAAAAAGAGATTGACTGCGATACCTTGCTCCTGTCGGTTGGCTTGATTCCGGAAAACGAACTTTCCCGGCAGGCCGGTGTGGTCATTGACCCCCGTACCTCAGGCCCGGTGGTGTTTGAAAATATGGAGACCAGTATCCCCGGAGTGTTTGCCTCGGGCAATGTGGTGCATGTGCATGACCTGGTGGATTATGTTACCGCCGAGGGACAACGCGCCGGGGCGAATGCCGCAAAGTATGTGCTGAGAGCGGGGGCGGAGTCTGCGGCTAAAACCGTGCAGGTTAAAAACGGCAAGGGGGTGCGGTATACCGTTCCCCAGCAGATCCGCCCGGACCAGGTGGAAAAGTCCGTGGAAGTATTCTTTCGCTCCACGGAAATCTTTAAGGATGTTACCATTTCGGTGAACAGTGGCGGCTCTCTGATTGCCCATTTTTCCCGGGAACATATGGCCCCCGGGGAAATGGAAAAAATTATCCTGCCGAAAGCCTTTCTTGAAAAAATCGGCGGCGAACTTGAAGTGTCCGTTACCAAGGAGGAGGCGGTATGAAAACACTCATTTGTATTGTATGTCCCAAGGGCTGCCACCTTCAGGTGGACGATGCAATAAAGGTAACCGGAAACGGCTGCGATCGCGGGGCGGTATACGCGGAAAAGGAGATTACCAATCCCACCAGGGTGGTGACCTCTACGGTATGTATCAGAGGCGCCGAGTTTGTCCGGCTGCCGGTAAAAACCGACCGGGATATTCCCAAGAAGTCGATTTTCGAAGCCATGCGCCTTTTAGACGGCCTGACGGTAAAAGCGCCGGTTAAGGCGGGTGATATTATTGTGCCGGATATTCTCAACACGGGCGCGAACTTTGTCGCCACCCGCACGCTAAAAAAAGTTGCGTGGAATAACGGTGAGAAAAGTTTGACAAATAATAAAGGGGCGTGTTAGAATGAGGAATCTTTGGAGGTTATATGAGTCTAGTTTTAGCTGAGTTTTTAGGAACCGCACTTTTGATCCTGCTTGGTGACGGTGTCGTGGCGAACGTAGTTTTGGCCAAGACAAAGGGCAATAGTTCAGGATGGATTGTCATCACCCTCGGGTGGGCATTTGCGGTTTTCGTCCCCGCCACTATCTTCGGTGCTTTCGAGTGGTCCTTTGGCCAGGGCAACCCTGCCAGTTTCAACCCCGCATTGACCATCGCATTAGGTCTGCGCGGCGCCTTTACCTGGGGTCAGGTATTCCCCATGATCTGCGCGGAAATTGCCGGAGCCTTTGTCGGCGCGGTCCTCGTGTGGCTGATGTACAAAGATCACTTTGATGCAACCAGCGACCCCGGTTCGCAGCTTGCGGTGTTCTCCACCGGGCCCGCGATTCGCAACACGGTGAGCAACCTGATCAGCGAAATTATCGGCACCTTTGTGTTGGTGTTCACCCTCCTTGCCTGTACCGCCACCGTTGGTAACAAGGTTGGTAACTTCTACGTTTGGGCGGTCATCGCCACCATTGGTATCTCCCTCGGCGGTACCACCGGTTACGCCATCAACCCGGCCCGGGACCTTGGTCCGCGTATCGCCCATGCTGTCCTCCCGATGAAGGGTAAGGGCGGCTCCGACTGGGGGTATGCGTGGATCCCCGTTTGCGGTCCGATCATCGGCGCTGTTTTGGCAGCCTTGGCTGTCGGCGCTATCCTGTAATTTTACATTGTTCGAAACGTAACGGCATTTCCCCGAAGGTCATCCTTCGGGGGATTTTAACAAAAAAGTAGTTCCCATACCGAATGCAAGGAGCATGTCCATGAAAAAGATTATTAATTCCCCGGAAACCCTGGTTACCGAAATGTTGAAGGGCCTAACCCTTGGGTATCCCCAATACGTCAAACAGGTTCCCGACAGTAATGTTATTGCCCGGAGCAATAAAAAAGTTGGTAAGGTCGCCCTGGTTTCAGGCGGTGGTTCCGGTCATGAACCATCCCACGCGGGCTTCGTGGGGGAAGGCATGCTGGACGCTGCGGTGTGCGGCCCGGTCTTCACTTCTCCGACCCCGGACGAAGTCTTCAAGGCGATTCAGGCGGTTAAAACCGATGCGGGGGTGCTCCTGATTATTAAAAACTACACCGGTGATGTGTTGAACTTTGAGATGGCCATGGAAATGGCCGAGGCCGAGGGCATCAAGGTTGCCAAGGTTGTCGTTAACGATGATGTGGCGGTGTTGAACAGTACCTATACGGTGGGCCGCCGGGGTATAGCCGGCACGGTGCTGGTGCACAAGATTGCGGGGGCCGCAGCGGAAGCGGGGCTGTCCCTGGATGCGGTGCAGAAGGTGGCGGAAAAGGTTATCGCCAATGTCCGTACCATGGGTATGGCCCTCAATGCCTGTACGGTTCCTGCGGCGGGTAAACCGGGGTTTGTCCTGGCGGATGATGAGGTTGAGATTGGCCTGGGGATTCATGGCGAACCCGGGGTGGTAAAAGAGAAGATCAAGAAGGCCGACGACCTTGTTGCGGAACTGCTTGATAAGATTTTTGCGGACATGCCGGTGAAGGGCGGGGACGAGGTGGCGCTTTTGGTAAACGGCCTGGGCGGTACGCCGCTCATGGAACTGCTGGTTGCCAACGCCAAGGCCAACGCAATCATTACGGGCAAGGGCGCAAAGATACATCACACCAATATCGGGAACTTTATGACCTCAATCGAAATGGCCGGGTTTTCCCTGTCCGTGTTGAAGCTTGACGCAGAAACAAAGAAATTCTATGACGCGAAAGCTAACACCATAGCGTACAAACTATGAGCATAAAGACCTCCGAGGTTGTTACCTTTATTCTCGAAATCGCCAGGGTGATTGAAGAAAACAAGCAGATGCTGTCGGATCTTGACGCGGCGATAGGTGACGGGGATCACGGCCACAACATGGCCCGGGGCTTTGAGGCGGTTGCGAAAAAACTGGCCGAGACGCCCCCCGCCACGGTGGGGGAGGCCTTTAAGACAAGCGGCATGACCCTTGTCTCAAACGTCGGGGGCGCTTCGGGGCCCCTGTATGGCACCCTCTTTTTACGGGCGGGGGTCTCTGCGCAGAATATCAATGTGCTGGATCTTACCGGGTTTATCAGCAGCCTTCGGGCGGGCATTACCGGGGTACAGGCCCGGGGGAAGGCTGAGATTGGGGAAAAGACTATGCTGGATGTGCTTATCCCGGTTTTGGCGTCCCTGGAAAAGGACAGTGAGGCCGGGGTCTCCTGCCGGGATGCTTTTAAAAATGCGGCGGCCCTGGCGCAGAAACGGGCGGAAAAAACCAAGGACATTGTCGCTACCAAGGGGCGGGCCGCCTATCTTGGGGAACGCAGTATTGGTCATATTGATCCGGGGGCAATGTCAAGCTGCCTCATGATTCAGACCATTTCTAAATTATTAGTATAGGTGTGTTCTATGGTATCGTTACTCCTGCTGTCCCACAGTGCAAAAGTTGTTGAGGGAACCCGTGATGTGGCGTTGCAAATGGCGGGGGATGCTGAAATTGCAATCGTGGGCGGTACAAAGGACGGCAGCCTGGGGGCGGATTTTGATGAAACCCTGGCGACCCTGCGGAAGCTGGTGCAAAAGGGTGACGTTATTGTGCTCTCCGACCTCGGCTCCGCGCGAATGACCGGGCAAATGGCGGCGGAAGCCCTGGATGTGGAACTGCAGAAACGGGTGCATCTTTGCGACGCAGCCCTGGTTGAGGGCGGCCTTGTGGCTGCCATTGCTATTGCGGCGGGACAGGATACCGAGGCAATCCTGGAACAGTTACAGGAGTATGTTCTCAATAAGGATTAAGGGTAAAAGAAAGGATGACCAGTTTTAAATATACCCTTACGGGAGAAGAGGGCTTGCACGCACGCCCTGCGGGAAGGTTTGCGAAAAAAATGCAGGAATATGCCGAGGCTATCACGATAAAAAAGGGGGAAAAATCCTGCGATGCAAAGCGCCTGTTTTCCGTTATCAATTTGCAGATCCACCAGGGTGATGAAATCGAGATCACGGTTGCAGGCGGTGATGAGCAGCGGGTTCTGAAAGAATTAGAAGCCTATTGTATCGCTTCATTATAAAAGACTATGAAAACCATACGGGGTCAAAGCGCGAGTAACGGTATTGTGATTGGAACCTTGTTGTACCTGTCCCGCAAACCGCCGGAAATACCGGAGAGGACAATCGACGATGTGCCTTTTGAACTGGAGCGGGTGGAGACCGCCCGCAAAAAAGTTATCGATCAATTAGAAGTATTGTATCAGGACGCCCTCAAAAAAATGGGTGAGGAAGAGGCGGAACTGTTTCAGACCCATCAAATGATGCTGTCCGATCTTGACTATACCGAATCGGTGAGCGGGATTATTACCAACGAGAAAAAGAACGCCGAATACGCGGTTATGCGGACAGCGGATATGCTGGCGGACATGTTTAAAAATATGGACAATGACTATTTGCAGGCCCGGGCTGCGGATGTGCGGGATGTTTCCGGGCGGCTCTTGGATGCGCTGGCGGGAAATAAAAGTGTGGAAATTGTATCCGATACACCGGTCATCATTGCTGCGGAGGACCTCCTCCCCAGTGAAACCCTGCTCCTGGATAAGGATAAAGCGCTCGCCTTTGTTACCGCCGGGGGCTCCCCCAATTCCCACACGGCGATTTTTGCGCGGAACCTGGGGATTCCGGCGGTGGTGGCCCTGGGGACGGAGCTTTCCCCGGATTGCAATGGCCGCCCCGCGATTGTCGACGGGGCGGCGGGGCTGGTGTATCTGGAACCGGACAGTGATACTACGGACCGGATGCGGAAGGCCTCTTTGCCGTCTGCCCTTCCAGGAATTGAAATATCCCCTGCATAAAATAGGGCAGGTCTTCGGGGCGGCGGCTTGAAACCATGTTCCGGTCAATGACCACCGGTGCATCAACCCAAATCGCCCCGGCGTTGATAAGGTCGTCCTTAATGCCCACTGTGGAGGTCATTTTTAAGCCCTTGCAAATTCCCGCAGAGGCGGCAATCCAACCGCCGTGGCATACATGGGCAACGAGTTTCCCTGCGGCAAAAAATTCCCGGGTGAGCTGTTTTACCTTGTCGATGCGGCGCAGCTTATCCGGCGCAAAACCGCCGGCGAGGATAAGACCTGAAAAATCGCGCTCGGATACATCGCTGATGGCGGCATCGCTCACGCAGGGGTAGGAGTGCTTGCCGTGGTAGAGCTTGCCCTTTTCCGGGGCTGCGGTAACCAGGACGGCGCCGTATTCCGCCAGCCGCAGTTTTGGATACCAAACTTCAAGGTCTTCGTATTGGTCATCAATGAACATCAAAAATGTTCCCTTTGTGTTTTGCATATCGTCCCTCCTATTGTCAATGGTGTCTAGCCGGAGTAACAGCCAATCGTCCATTCGCCCAGGGTATGTTTTTCGTTATCGAACACCACCCCGGCCTTTACCAGCTTCTTCCCCCCGGCGGTAAAGGGAATAAGGTAGCCCTTGTCATCTATTTGTGTAAGCGCTTCCATTGCAGTGCCATTACCGGAAAGCTTAAACTCGAAGCAATATACTGCGTCTGTCATGGTAACAACCACATCGGCGCGGCCTCTCGCACATTGCAGCTCCGCTTGGGCAAATTGACCCATAAGACGCACCACCAGGTAAAACAATGACTGGTAGTGATACTCGCTTTGTTCTTTTACCGGGTAGGGGATGCTGTAAAACAAAGCCCGCAACCGGGTCAGGAATTTCTCTATATCGCCCTTATCCAAATCTTCTATAAACTTTCCCACATAAAACCCCTGGCTTTCCAGTACCGGAGGCAAATACACCCGCAGCAGTTCTTCCAGAAAACCATACTCCACTTCCTCATTGGGGAATCCCAGGACATATTTACCTTTTTGGGAATCGTAATCCTTTATGGTAAGGTAGCCGCTCTGATAGAGCAGGGGAATGGGATTGCCGCCGTTCGCCCGGTAATCGGTTAGAGAAAACTCCATTATAGTAACATCCCTGGTATATTCCAGCAGGTCGATATGGTTGTTCTTAATTTCCTTCAATAAAATGCTGGGGGTTCCGGTCTCGAACCAGTAATAGCCAAACTTGTGCTTTTTTAGGGTGTTTAGCACGCCAAAGGGATTGAACATCCCCTCGGCGCCGGGAACAAAATGGTAGCCATTGTAAAGCCGCTGCATCTTTGCCAGGGCCTCGTCATAACTCAGGTGGTTTTCTTCCGCCAAGGCCTCTAATTCCGGCTTAAAGTTGTCAACCAGTTCCTGTGCGGACAGACCGCAGATATCCGCATAGATTTTGTCCATGCTTATGTCTTCCAACTGATTCAAATCGCTAAAGACATTCACCTTGGAAAATTTGGTAACCCCCGTAAGCAGCACAAAGCGGATGTACTGGCCCGAGCCTTTGATAATGCCGTAGAAACCGGCCAGGGCCATCCGCAGTTCCTCAAGGAGTTCAGGTTTGTCCAGATTCTGAACCAGGGGTTTGTCATATTCATCTATTAAAACCACCACCTTCTTTCCGGATTTCGCGCAGGCGCGGCGGAGAAGACCCTTTAACCGGACGCCGGGGGTATCTTCTTCCGGATCACGGCCCCATTGCTCTTCCAAAGGCCGCAGATTAGACGCCAGCTCCGAATCAAGCCCCTCAAGGCTATTGTATCTTCCGCCGCCCAGGTCGATGTGGAACACCGGGTGTACCGGCCAGTCCTGCTCCAGTTCCGCAATGGCTAATCCTTCAAACAGTTCCTTTTTACCTTGGAAATAGTACTTCAGGGTGGATTGCAGCAGGCTCTTGCCGAAACGCCGGGGGCGGCCCAGAAAACACTGGGTTCCTTCGTTTGCCAGGTGGTAGACCAGGGCGGTTTTGTCCACATACACAAAGCCTTCCGTGCGGATGGTTTCAAAATCCTGCACCCCAATGGGCATTTTTCGGAGATTCATGGTTTTAATATACGGTATGTTGGGGGAAATTGACAGGGGGATTAAGAAAAAACTGCCGGCGCTGCAAACACAACGCCGCCAATGGGGAATAGCTCCGGCTATTGAGGGAAGAACCCAGGCTATCGAGATAAGAACCCGAGCTATCGGGGAAAGAACCCAAGCTATCGAGGGAAGAACCCAAGCTATCGAGGGAAGAACCCAAGCTATCGAGGGAAGAACTCAGCTATCGAGGGAAGAACCCGGGCTTTTTTGCAATGTCCCGAGCTTTCCCGGTACGAGCCCCGGCTATTGGGCATAAGCCCGGGCTTTCCGGTTGGGAGCCCGGGCTTTTCGACCCCGGTCCGGGCTATCCGGGTGGGAGCCTGGGCTTTCCGGGTGGGAGCTCGGGTTCTTATACCGCCGGCTTGGGCTCTCTGAAAAAAGCCCGGGCTATTTTGGCTTAATTTCGAATTTTCCGGTGTTGAAATACCGGTTTTAGCGAGTTCGCCTATATAGAGCGAATCACGCAAAATGAAAAAGGCGCGTAAAAGGGCTGCAATGAACGTCAATCTGCCGATCACAGGCAGTGTCAGGGGGGTTAAGATGAGGGGGCGCTTTTGGTAAGATTGGATAGTCTACCCATACTTTATATGATAGTCTATCCGCTGGTAAAAAGCAAGGGTTTAGGAGCGAATTTTTGATTTATTTTTAAAAATAGGCTCTATTCCTCGGCTACATAATCGGTATGCCGGTCTCCTGGGGGCATTCGGAAGGAGACCACGGACAGACCGCCGTGGTTTGTTATGGAGAAATCTCCGAGGGTAATGATGTCCATTCCCACAATCACGTCAAACTTCCCATTATCAATAAACTCGGCAACACGGACATTGGGAATAACGACCTGATTCGGCAGCAGAATATCCACGATGTCGATATTGGCAATCTGGTACCCGCCGAATCCGGCGACTGTTTCCCGGTCAACCTTGCTCAGCCCCAGTTTGGCGGCTAAACCTTGGCTTAGTGAGGACAGGGACGCGCCGGTATCCCAAAGGGCAACAACATCGACCTGCTCACTTCTCAGATTGAAGGTTCGGCAAAACTCCAAGGATTGCCGTATAGATACCGGAGTACGGATTCTGGATATGAGGCCATTCGCTTTGATGGTAAATGCTTGGGTTCCCATTAGGCAAAAACGACCGCATGGTTGTAATAGGTCTCAATATCTTCACCCTTCGGTTTGCATTTCTTTACCATGAAGGTTCCCGGAATTTCCTCTTGCATTGAGGAAAACGCCGCCATTTCTTCTTTGTAATAGCCCAATACCCTTGCATCCTTAATAACGACATATTCGCCGAGGTGTTTTTCTACAATCTCGGCCTGATGTGCCGTATAATAATCAAAATCAGTAGTTAACATGCCTTTCCCCCTTGCCTACAATATTATCCTATCCGGGGTTCAAGGTCAAACGACGGTAGGCGCATTTCTTATATGTGCAAGTGGCGTATTATTGATTTTTTTAGGAAACTTCCTTGACATGTTTTACCGTAATCTGCTAGACTTTTTCCATGAAACGGATTTTTGAGGCCCGGGGCCATCACCATCATGGATACTCGTTCTACCCGGAATCCGGTGTCGTCGCAACCTAGGTTGCGGCGGCGTTTTAAGCGGTGCTGCACGCCGTGGATTCCGGGAACCCCTAGGTTCCTTGGAGTCCACGGCTTTTTTTTGGAGAAGGATATGGATAAGCTGCGAATACTGATCCCTAAGGGACGGATTTTTGACAATGTTTCCCGGCTCTTTTCCGAGGCGGGGTTCCCTATCTATCTGGCGGACCGGACCTATCGCCCGGTGATAGCCGCGGACTGGCTGGACGCTAAAATCATGAAACCTCAAAACGTGGGGGAACTCCTGGAACTGGGGAGCCACGATGCGGGGTTTACCGGTATCGACTGGATTAAGGAGAGCGGCGCCGATGTGGTGGAACTCCTGGACCTGGGGATGGACAGGGTGCGGATAGTGGCGGCGGTTCCCGCCGGTTTGGATGAAAACGCCTTCAAAGCGAAAAGGCTGGTGGCGGCCACCGAATACGTGAACCTCGCCGAGCTCTGGCTGAAGCAGCAGGGGTACAACTACCGCATACTCCGTACCTACGGCGCCACCGAGGTGTTCCCGCCGGATGACGCGGACATGATCATCGACAATACGTCTTCGGGGCAGACCCTGCGGGACAACGGCCTGCGTATCGTCGCTACCATTCTGGAATCCTCCACCCGCTTCGTGGCGTCCCGGGCGGCAATGGCGGACGGCGAAAAACGGCTGCGTATTGAGGAACTGGTGATGCTCTTCAAGGCGGTGCTGGACGGCCGGGACCGGGTGATGCTGGAGATGAACGTCCCCAAACTGCGGTTTGCCGAATTGGTTGCGGGCCTTCCGTCGATGAAGAGCCCGACGGTGGCCCCGCTGCACGGGGACGAGGGTTACGCGGTGAAGATTGCGGTGAAGAAGCACGAGGTGCCTGAGCTTATCCCCCGGTTAAAGAAACTGGGGGCCGGGGATATTGTGGAGTACGATTTGCGGAAGGTGGTTCCTTAAAAGGGGGTTGGTATGGCGAGGATTGCGGAGGTTACGCGGGCGACTAAGGAGACCGATATTACGATACGGCTGAACCTGGACGGGACAGGGGAGGGGGTACTTGCGTATCCCATCGGGTTTATGGGGCATATGCTTAATACCTTTGCGCGGCACGGGCTGTTCGATTTGGAGATCCGGGCTAAGGGGGACTTGGAGGTGGATCAGCATCACCTGGTGGAGGACACCGGAATAGTGTTGGGGCAGTGTTTTGCCAAAGCCCTGGGGGAGAAGCGGGGGATACGCAGGGTGGGGAGCTGCCTCTACCCTATGGACGAAACCCTGGCGCGGGCGGCGGCGGATGTTTCCGGCCGTGCCTTCCTGGTGTTTGACGCGCAGCTTTCAGGTATTCCCCTTGCAGGTTTCGAGACCGATACGGTTGAGGATTTCTGGCAGGGCTTTGTAACGGCTGCGGCCATTACCCTGCACCTGGACATACTCCGGGGCAGGAGCGATCACCACAAAATAGAAGCGCTGTTCAAGGCGGCGGCCCGGGCGCTCAGGGAAGCTCTGGAAATTGATCCCCGGTCGGCGGATTCGATCCCCTCTACGAAGGGAGTGTTAGTGTGATCGGGGTGATTGACTATGGCGCGGGAAACCTGGGATCGGTGATGAACGCCCTCCAACGGCTGGGCTGTGAAGGCCGCTTCGTCAAAGGCCCGGAGGAGATTGCCGGCGGCAAGGGACCGGGCGCTAAAGCGCCTTACGAAAAATTGCTCTTCCCCGGTGACGGCCACTTTGCCACCGCCATGACCTCCCTGGAAAAGTCCGGTTACGCCGAGGCACTCCGGGAATGGATACGGGCGGATAAACCGTTCCTGGGGATCTGCATTGGCCTACAGCTTTTGTTTGATAGTTCCGAGGAAGGTGCATCCATACGCGGTCTGGGACTCATCCCCGGTACGGTAAAACGGTTCCCCGGACGGAAGGTCCCTCAAATCGGCTGGAACCAAACCCAGGCCAGACCTGGTTCCAAACTTTTTCGGGGCCTTTCGGAAAACTCATTTTTCTACTATATACATTCCTATTACACGGCCCCCGATGATGATTCCGTCACCGCTGCCTGGGCCGAGTATTATGTGCGGTACTGTTCCGTGGTAGAGCGGGGCGCTTTGGCTGCCGTTCAGTTCCATCCGGAAAAGTCCGGCGTACTGGGATTGAAGCTGCTGGAGAATTGGATATATGCAAGCTAAACGAATCATCCCCTGCCTGGATGTGGACGATGGCCGGGTAGTGAAGGGTGTTAAGTTCAAGGGCATCCAGGATGCCGGGGACCCGGTGGAACTGGCCCGGCGTTACAACGACCAGGGAGCGGACGAGCTCACCTTTCTGGACATCGGGGCCTCCTATAAGAGCCGGGCCACCCTGCTGGAAGTGGTCAGGCAGGTGGCGGCGGAGGTGTTCATCCCCCTCTGTGTGGGCGGCGGCATACGGACCGTGGAGGATATGCGGGAGGCCATGAACGCCGGGGCGGACAAGGTTTCGGTCTGTACCTCGGCGCTTCAAGCCCCCCAACTCCTTACGGACATGGCCCGTGCCTACGGCAGCCAGTGTGTGGTGCTGTCCATAGACGCCGCCCGTGCCGGAACCGAGCCCTGCTGGCACGCCTATTCCCACGGAGGCCGTGAGGACACCGGCCTGGACGCAGTGGCCTGGGCGATACGGGCGGTGGAACTGGGGGCCGGGGAAATACTCCTCAACTCCATCGACGCCGACGGGACCGGCGCCGGCTACGACCTGGAACTGACCCGGACCATCCTGGAGGCGGTGCCGGTTCCGGTAATCGCCTCGGGGGGCGCGGGGAACCTGGACCAGATAGCAAATGTGTTGTTGCCCCCCGAAGGGGCTGACGCGGCATTGGTAGCATCCCTATTGCACTTTGGAAAAACTACGATTGCTGAAATAAAGAAATACGCCGAATTAAAAGGAGTGTGTGTCAGATGGTAATTGCTTCGATAGATGTGCAGGACGGCAAGGTCGTCCAGCTTAAGCAGGGCAGGGAATTAGTGTTACAGCGGGATAACGCCGCGGAACTGGCTGCGGAATTTGACCGCTATGGCGAAGTGGCGGTGATAGACCTTGACGCCGCTATGGGGAAAGGGAGCAACATTGAACTTGTCAAACCGCTGCTTCGTAAGGCGCAGTGCAGAGTGGGCGGCGGTATCAGGACTCCCGAACAGGCAAAGGAGCTGGTGAGTCTTGGGGCGCAGAAGATCATCCTGGGGTCCCCGGTGTTTCGCACTCCCGGCGGGGAATTCGCCGTTAATACTGCTTTTCTTGAAGCGCTGGTTAAAACGATAGGCCGGGAACGGATCATCGTTGCGGTGGACGCTAAGGGTTCCGGCGGGGGGAACTACGGGATAGTGGTGGATGGTTGGAAAACTCCCACCGGCCTGGACCTTATCGCGGCGGCAAAGGCGGTGGAACCCTACGCCTCGGAACTCCTCTTTACCTGCGTGGACCGTGAGGGCACCATGACCGGCATCGACCTTAACCCGGTAGAAAAACTACGGGCAGCCGTTTCCTGCACCATTACTGCCGCCGGCGGCGTTTCCACCCTGGCGGAAATCGAAGCCCTGGCCGCCCTGGGCTGCGACGTCCAACTCGGTATGGCCATCTACACCGGAAAGATCGCCCTGGCCGACGCCTTCATCGCATCCCTTAACTGGAAGAAAACCGGCGCGCTCATCCCCGTCATCGCCCAATCCCCGGACGGCCAGGTCCTGATGACCGGCTTTGCCGACCGGGAAGCGGCGGCCGAAACCTTCAAGCGGGGCAGCCTCTGTTTCCACAGCCGCACCCGGAACAAGCTCTGGATGAAGGGCGAAACCTCAGGGCACACCCTAAAACTGCTGCGCCTCCGGGCCGACTGCGACCGGGACGCCCTCCTCGCCGTGGTGGAGCCCGCCGGTCCCGCCTGTCACACCGGGGCCTACACCTGTTTCGACACCGGCCGCCGCTACACCTGGGAATACCTCCAGGCCATCATCGCCGAGCGGTTCCGCAACCCCACCCCCGGCTCCTATACCGCCACCCTGGACGACGCCCTGGTCCGGGAAAAGGTGATGGAGGAGGCCGAGGAAGTCTGCACCGCCAAAACCCACGACGAGATTGTCTGGGAAGCGGCCGATTTATTGTACTTCACCACCGCCCTGATCACCCGGGCCGGGGTAACCGTGGGGGAAGTGCTGGATGAGCTGGACCGGCGACATAAGAAATGAGCAATTACTGGAACACCCGTACCAAAACCCTGTCCCCCTACGTCCCCGGTGAACAGCCCCGGGACCGGACCTTCATCAAGCTGAACACCAACGAGAATCCCTATCCGCCGTCCCCCAGGGTGCTTGAGGCGATACAGAGGGTCCTCTCCGATGGCCCCGCCGCCGGGAGCCGCCTCCGCCTGTACCCCGATCCTGAATGCCGGGAACTGCGGGAGGCCGCCGCCGCCCGGTACGGTGTTAAGCCGGCGCAGGTCTTTGCGGGCAACGGTTCCGACGAGGTGCTCGCCTTCGCTTTCGGCGCCTTTTTCGATAGTAATACTGCGCCAATACTATTTCCCGATATTAGCTATAGTTTTTATCCGGTCTATGCGGGACTTTGGAATATCCCCTTCCGTACTGTTCCGGTGAGAGAAGATTTTTCCATTGATTACAAGGACTATCTCGTCCACGCAGGGGGCGTGATCTTTCCCAACCCCAACGCCCCCACCGGACGGACCTTGCCTCAGGATGAAATACTACGCATCGCAGCGTATCAGGAAAAACAGAGCCGGGTACTGATTGTGGATGAAGCCTACGCCGCTTTCGGCGCCGAGTCCGTGGTCCCTGCAATTGAAGAACATCCAAACCTCCTCACGGTGCATACCCTTTCCAAATCCGCTTCCCTGGCGGGGCTCCGGGTGGGATTCGCCATAGGAAACGAGGAACTCATCGAAGGGCTCTGCCGTATCCGGGATTCCTTCAACTCCTACACCGTGGACCGCATTGCCCAGGCCGCCGCCGCCGCCGCGCTCAGGGATACTGCCTACTATGATGGGATCACCCAAAAGGTAATTGCCGCACGGGAACTGGCTGCTTCGGCGCTCAGTAAACTGGGCTTTACGGTACTACCCTCGGGGGCGAATTTCCTCTTTATCCGATCCCCAACGAAATCAGGTCCGGATCTGTTCGCCGCCCTCCGTGAAAAGGGGATCCTGGTACGGCATTTCAACCAGCCCCGGATCGCCGATTTCCTCCGCCTTAGTATTGGCGCCGATAAGGAGATGGACACATCCCTTGCGGCCTGCATTGAGATAGAGGATGGAAAATGAAAGTAATACTAAGCGCTGAGTTCGATAGCTATTGGAAGGACCTGCCCCTTACTTCCGCCAATGAAGGGGTGGATGCGGCGGTTCGTAAGACTATCGCTGCGGTGCGCACGGAAGGGGACGCGGCGGTGCGGCGCTGTGCCGGCGAATTCGACCGGAGTTCCCCGGAAAAACCGGAAGTAAGCGCCGTCGCCCTTACCGCTGCATGGGAGGAGCTTCGGGCTGCCGAGCCGGAACTGGCGGCGGCCCTGGAACTGGCGGCGGATCATATCCGGCTTTTTGCGGAAAAACAGAGGGTCCCGTATACGGACTTTGAATACGAAATAAGTCCGGGGCTTTTTACCGGCCAGCGGGTAATCCCGGTGGAGCGGGCCGCAGTCTATGTTCCCGCCGGCCGCTTCCCCCTTGTTTCCACGGTGCTCATGGGGGTAATCCCCGCGCTTGTGGCCGGTGTGGGGGAAGTCCTCCTTGCATCCCCCCCTCTGGAGGACGGCCTTCCGGATCGCCGTATCCTGGCTGCCGCGTACTTAGCCGGGACCATATGCCGCGTTCCGGCCAGCCTCCCCCGGGTCTTTGCCGTAGGCGGCGCACAAGCCATAGCCGCCCTGGCATTGGGCACCGAAACCATCCCCCGGGCCGACATCATCGCCGGGCCGGGAAACAAGTACGTGGCCGCCGCCAAGCGCCTCCTTTCAGGGGAGGTGGGTATCGACTTTGTGGCGGGCCCCACGGACGTGCTCATCATCGCCGAACAGGTGGCCGGCTCGGACCGTATCGCGGCGGATATGCTGGCCCAGGCTGAACACGATCCCGACGCCCGCGCCCGGGTCCTGGTTCCAAGCCGGGAAGCGGCGGATAGTATCGCGCGGGCCCTGGAAAAACGCCTCGCCCATCTGCCCGCCCCCAACGGCACTATTGCTGCGGCTTCCCTGGATGCCGGGGGAGCCATCATCATCTATGAAACAAGGGAGGAGGCCATCCGTATCGCCAACATCATTGCGCCGGAGCATCTGGAACTGCAAGTACGGGATGCCGGTGACTGGATACCGGGCCTCAAAAACTACGGCAGCCTCTTTATCGGGGAACTGGCTGCGGAAGTCCTGGGGGACTACTCCGCGGGGATCAACCACACCCTGCCTACCTCGGGAAGCGCCCGGTTTTCCGGGGGCCTTTCGGTGCGCCACTTCCTTAAAATTGTCACCAGCCTCCGCTGTACCCCCGGCCGGGGCTTTGATGCGGCCCGGGCAGCCGCAGAAACCATCGCCCGGGCGGAGGGTCTTATTGCCCACCGGGAAAGCGCGGCAAGCAGGAGGTCCACTTGACGGTAAATCACCAGCGTATTATGCTTTGACTATGGAATTACAATATACGTATTGGCAGGAAAAGGACGGATGGTATATTGGATACTTTGATGATTTTCCCGATCATCCCACCCAAGGGCAGACGCTTCCGGAACTGGAACATATGCTGAAAGACTTATATGAGTGTCTGGAGTTTTCCAAATATCATAAGGCTAAACTGGTTGTTGCGTGAATATCGGTTCTATAGAAAATCACCGCGGCCGCGAGGGCGGCGCCCTGGTGTACCCCGTTTATTCCCGCCGCTCCGGGGGCCTTTCCCTGGGGGTCAATCTTTTCCCGGATGCCAAGGTCTGTACCTTCGACTGCCCCTACTGTGAGGTCTTTCCCTTCAAAACGGATATTAGTTTTTCTGTGGACCCTATGGCGGCTGCCCTGCGCGGCGTTATTGCCGAAGCCCGCGCCCGCAGGGAAGCGGTTCGGGACATCTGTTTTTCCGGCAACGGGGAGCCCACCATATCCCCCCATTTTCCCGCAGCCCTCTTGGCGGCCGCCAAAATCCGGGACGAACTGGTCCCCGACGCAGCCCTGGTGGTCATCACCAACGGTACGGGCCTCTTAAACGCCCAAACCTTTGAATTACTGCGCCATGCCGCCACCGGCCTAGCACTAAAGCTCTGGCTCAAACTGGACGCCGGTACCGAGGACTGGTACGCAAAAATGGATCGTTCCGCCGTCCTCTTTGACCGCCTCATCGCCGCCATAAAAGCCTTTGCGGCCATTGCCCCCTTCACCATCCAGACCATGCTCTGCGCCATAAACGGCGCTCCTCCCCCGGCAGAGGAAGCCGCCGCCTGGGAACGCCTCCTCCGGGAACTGGCCGCCCCCGGTCACCTTACGGGCGTCCAAATCTACGGCAAGGCCCGGCCAAGCCCCGGGTTGGATGCGTCCCCGGTACCGGCGGCGGTTCTGGAAACCCGGGCCGCCTCCCTTAGGGCCGTGTTGCCGGAGTCTATCCCGGTGGAAGTTTTCCCGTAAAGTACTAAGGCACCATTCCTCCCCGCCCCCTAACACTTCTCTATAAGGGGGATTCCATGAGCAAGAAGAAACCACGTCTCACGTGGCACAATGCGTTCTATGACGCAATCCGGCTGGAACTTCTGGACTACCGGGACAGCCTGGACTTTAACATTGAACACCAGCTTTCCCGGGAGCCGCTGCGTATTGATATGGTCATCATCAGGAAAAAGGAAGATGTGGTTATTGACAAGCATATTGCGGAGATATTTAAAAAGTGGAATTTGATCGAGTACAAAAGCCCCGATGATTCCCTTTCCATAGCGGATTTTCATAAAGGGATGGCCTATGCCCACCTGTACTGCACCCCGCCGGAGAAAGCCGATATGGGTGATTTAACCGTCACTTTTGCAATTACCCGGGAACCCCGGGAACTGAAGCATTATCTGCGGGAGACGTGCCATTATACATTGACAGAAACATGGCCCGGTATTACCGTAGTAACAGGCGGCATGATGGCCATCCAGATAATTGAGCGGAAAAAGCTCTCCGCCGGGGAGTCCTTCTGGCTGGCCAGTCTATGCGCTGGGCTGAGCCGCGAGAGATGGCTGGCTGTTATAGCCGAAGCCAAAGAGCTGCCCGAGGGAGCCCCGATTGATGCATATATGAGTATATTGGTACAAGTAAATGGCGATATGGCCGAGGAGGTAGATATGAACGGAGAAGCAATTATGGAGCGGGTTCTTATGGACAGGGGCGTTATCGCCAAATGGGAAGCTAGAGGCAAAGCGGAAGGCAGAGCAGAGCGCGACCGTGAGAACGCAAAA
>BNUX01000026.1 GCA_025997675.1 Spirochaetia bacterium
GGTGGGGGAAAAAAGAAATGACCGATCCCCTGACCGGAAAAACAATCAACGCCCAGCTTGGCAGCGACCGCCGCCTCCAGACTATCTACCAGGTCAATATGCGGAGCGCATTTCAAAAAGGCCAGTATGATCGCACGATGGCCAGCGACCTCCATCCCTATTTGATGTACCGCATCGGCCCCAGCGTCCATCACCGGGAGGATCACCAAAGCTGGGACGGTTTAATTCTTCCAAAAGATGATCCGTGGTGGGACAGCCATTTCCCGCCAAACGGCTGGGGCTGCAAGTGTTACACCCGAGCCGTTACCGAAGCCCGAAAAAAACAGTATGAAGAAAGCGGCATACCTACCGCTCCGCACCTTGACGGCACAGGCGGCGGCAATGTCCCGGCAAAAACCAAAGCGCCGCCCACAGTCTACAAAACCTATTTTAATGAGCGTAAAGGCACAGTTGAAAAGGTGCCGGAAGGCGTTGATCCGGCTTTCAACTGGAACCAGGGTAAAGTCGGAAATAAAGCGGTAGTACAAAAGCTGGAGGAGTCCAAGCAGAACTACGAAAAGGCGGCAGCGGTAAAGCCAAAGAAGGAATATCTCACCGCGAAAAAACTTGAAAGCACTATCGCCGATATTGACCTGGTAGATAGTCTGGAGGCGGCGGTCGCTGCCAAGCTGGGCGTTGATTGTTTTTCCGGTCAGGGGATCGGTCATTTCTTTTTTCCCCCACCAGCCTTTCTGCTGCAAGATCGGCGCAATGTTTTTTCTGAAGCTCTCAAAGGACTGGCCGTTTTCCATCGCGCCAACTACGGCATTGTGTAAATCGGACAGCACGTCAAGCTGCATAGCCTTGGCGACCGTGAACGCCGTGGCGTGTTCCTCATGCCACACGTCTTTGTAACTAAACCCGACCTTGAGTTTTTTGTTTTTGATAAAATCGACAGCCGCCTTATTGACAATACCCGCCATAACTAATTTTCCTTATTCATTGCTAAATTCCGCATCGCCCAGAGCACGGGCTTTGAATGTAGCAACGGCGATACACTCGGCGATCTTGTCAGCGGGCCAGTTTTTTACCAGCTTTTGAAGCTCTTCCCGGAAACTCTCAAAGTCCGTTGCCTGGTCAGCCGCCTTTTCTATTACGGCGGCTATGTCATCGGAAATCTGAACATAGCTCCCAGCGCTCTCGTCAATCAGTGCGTCAAGCGTGTCCGGGGCTTCGGTCTGTTCGGCGTTCAGGTTTGGCTCTTGGGGTTCACCGCCTTCATCGCCGGGCGCGGGGAGGCTGTATTCCTGGCGGCCTCCGATCACTTCATCTCCCTCATCGGGATTGGCAAGCCCCAGGAGGGATCGTAACTCATCGGCCTTGACTTTGAGGCCCTGCGGCCCCAGCTTATCTACTGCGTTAATGATCTGCTCAACGTTTTTCTCATCGGGTTTGAAAAGTTCAATGTGGGGATAGTTTTCCTGTGCGCCGAAATTGAAATTGACATAGGGGATAGTAATGGCGGCATTCAGCGTTTCTATCACCTGCTGAATATCGCTATCAGCAATATCGTCCCGGACTTTATCATGGGTTTCACTTTGAGAGCGGCTTGATCCCTCATCGGTAGTCATGGTCTGGCCCAGAATGAGCTTGCTGATTTGCTTGTCGATCCAGTCCGCCATATTTTTATATACGTTGGATGTTTCGCTGGCGTGTTTGGATTCGATGATCTCAAGCTGGGCGCTTTCGGGAATTACTGCGCCGAAGTCTTGGCCGATAGCGGCTACCGCCCGTTTCAGGGTCGCCCGATCCTGCTCGGTAGCTTTCTTTCCGTATTTGCCAATGCGGATGGGATAGCCGTAACGGTCGATAAAGGCGGCCCAGCTTGTTACATCGTAACTCTTGAGCATCCAGTAATACAGGGCCGGAAGCGCAAGCCCCGCCGTGATTTGGTTTCCGCTGATAAGGTGCGGTTCGTGTACCACAAAATGAAAGGGCTTGAGGGGTTCCAGTTCGTTCCCCAATGGGACACGGAGCATAAGTGTTTTCCCTGTTTCTTTGTCATACTGGAACCAGCGGGCATCACGATATTTATACCGCTTTGGTTTCCAGGGAGTTTTTTCCGTATCCCAGATGATTTCTGAAACCGAAAAGCCCTTGGCAAGCGCGTCCAGCATATCCCGGATCAATGTGTATAGTTTGGCGGTAGAGTTTTTTACAATATCCCGCTCAACCGCATCGGCGAGTTCCACGTCATTCTTTTCTTCGCTGGCCGGAACCACTTTAATCTCAAGCCCGGTAATTGCGTCCTTCCGGGTGGAAAGCACGGAACGGTAGTGGAGATCTTTCAACTCGATGTCCTGGGCAAGCTCAAGATACTCAGCCGGACATTCTCCGCGCTTTACATCATTAAGAATTCCTGCCAGACGTTCCGGCGTAAGGCTTTGCAGAAGCGAGAAGTCTCCCCAGGGATGGCGGTTGGTATTGGGAACGGCGAAAGCTTGTTCCGCAGGCCCGGGCTGTTCGTTTTCATCATCAGTATTTGTGTCATCGCTTTCCGGGGCTTTCAATTCTTTCGGCTTGCCAAAGAAAAAATCTTTTAATCGTCCCATATATCATTCCTCCTCTGCTGGTAACGGTTTTCTGTTTTTACCGCTTCGTATGTCATGGGCTGGTAACCTTTCGCCTCATCTTCCGAGGCGGCGTAAACTGCCATGAGCTTGCCGATAGCCCCGTCCCCGTGGCGGCGTTCACGGGGGCCGCCTGACCGCTCAAGTACGCAGGGCACACCTGCTTTAAGGCCAACCACGCGAAAATCATCGCGGATAAAAGGATCGTCCGGGATATTCGTTGTAACATCCTCCATCCGGCCCTTGAGCTTCGGAAAATTCTCAGCGTACCACTTAACGCTGATCATTACCTGGTAGACATAGCCGGGCCACTCCTGGGCGGCAAGCTCGGCGATCATCTGGCCGTTGCCCCGCGAGTCAAAAGCCGCGCCACCCAGGTTCGGCAGTGTGTCCATCACATATTTAATTACCTGCAACTGCTGGGCAAACGGCACATTCCGCAACTCGATTACAAGAAAAGTCAGCAGCCGACCGTCAGGCATTTCCTCGTCAAAAAATATGCTGGTAAGATCGCCGGATCGAGCGAAGTCCTCGCCCAGATAAACCGGGTTTGTATGGGCAAGCAGAACATCGCGTATTTCCTGCTTGAGCCACTTACCAAATTCTTTGATACGTTTTTCTTCTTTCTCAAAGGTAAAACTGTCCTCGCAGGATTTGCGTATAACGGCAACATCAGGATCGGAAACCGCTTCAAGCAGTGCCGAGGGGAAGTAGCGGGTTCCGGCACGGGTGGGAATACAAAACAATTCTTCATCGGCTCCATCGCCGTAATCTTTGATAATGTCTTCCCGCCACTTTTCCTGTTTTTCAAACGACCAACACTCGCCTTTTACCAGGCATATCCGTTTGTACAATCCCTGGGTCAGGGCTTCATCAAAAGTTGTGCAGTGGAGTGAATAATTCTTTTTTCCTTCCCGGACTTCCTTGATAAGTTCATTAAAGGGATTATCATCACCGTTATGGGTTGAGAGAATCCGCACGCACCCGCCCCACATTTGCAGGGCCATTGCCGCTTTGATGAGTTCGGCCATATCGTCAACGAAAGCGGCCTCGTCAATAATAACCCGGCCTTGCTTTGACCGGAGCGACCGGGCCGTGGAAGGTAAGCCCCAGATTTCAAAACCGGAAGCAAAGCGGATGCGGTAAACGGTGATGTCCTTGTCCTCGTCTTTGATTGCAACTTCCTCAATTTCCGAAGCGGCGGCGTTAATGTGTTTGGCCCAGAACGCTGCGTCTTTGGCAAACTGCTGGGTCATTTCTTTTGAGTAGGAAAGATAATAGGTTGACTGGCCCCCGGCTTCCTTTGACTTCGCTGCGTCCAGTACGGAATCAAGAGCCTCGACATAAGACGCGCCGATGCGCCGGGATTTTTCCCAGACCTTAACGGTGGAGGTATCTTCAATCCAGGCTTTTTGATAGGGCAGCAGAATGTCGAGGGCTTCCGGTTCCATGTTTACAGCCCCAGAATTTGTTTTTTGATTTTTTCAATCGTGTCGTTGGTAAGACCGTTTGACTTGGCGGTCTGCTCTACCGCTTCGGCGGCTTCGGTAAGCGCGGCTTTGCGGATGCCCTCCGTGCGCTCGGCGTTCAGTTTTTCCGCTGCTTCCAGTTCTTTGAGACCCCGCGATAATTTGTAGAGCATATCGGCGATTTGCGGGGTTTTAATATCCGGGTCTTCCCGTATCTCCTCAATTTCGCCGATAAGGTCAAACACCGCCAGGCGTATCTGTTCGTTTACTACCTTGCCGAGTTTGACGCGGTTGTCGGTTCCGTATTTATCAATATAGGCATCGGCGATCTCTTTGGCCTGGCGGTTCTTTTCCGCGAAGTGTTTCATGCGCTGGGCGTAACGGTTTACCGAACTGCGGGACAAAAGGCTTTCCCCGGCTTCGGCGTTGATCGCGTCAACAATTTCCGCCTGGGTAACAGACGGTTCCCGCAGCATTTCCATGAGCCTGGTACGCAGTTTTTCCGGCAGCCGGTCAACGGCACTTTTTTGTCCCATCCTATTCTTCCGGGGGAGGGTCAATGCCCTCGGCACGGGTAAGGCCGGTGGCTACCTCGATTCCGGGCCGGGTGATATGGACAAGGATAAATGCCGAATCACCCATGCGCGTTGCTTTGACGTATCCGCGATTCTCCAGCCAGTTGATCTGTTCGTTTACCTCGGCGATGGAACAGCGGTGGCCGTTTGCCGCAAGGAGGCGCTGGATCATCTCGTTGGAAAGTTCCCGTCCTGCGGTCTCTTCAATTCCCTGCAACATGACGATCCGCTGGAGCGGTAAAAAAATGTTGGGCATCATTTACCTCCCGGAGTATTGTTGATAAACCAGTTTTGTATCGCCTGAAGTATCGGCTTGATGCCCCGCAGTTCTCCTTCGATGGTACTCAGCCGGTTTTCAAATGCCTGCACTACCCGGTGTTCAAGATACTCAACGCGCTTTTCAAGATGAGACAAAGCGTCCTTTCGCGCCTCTTCTTCATCCTGTATTCCATTTTTAACGGCGGCTTTCAGGAGATCAAATTTCTCGTCCTGTTTTTTCCGCCAGTATTGGAATATGGTAAATGACAGAGCGAAGACCGAGATAAAAGTCCCCACCGCCGTCAGTATAAACTTTGCTACTTCCACAACCGCCTCCAGTAAAAAAATTATAAAATAAGCCGCAATCATGCCTATGATAACGGCGGTTATTCAGATTGATCAGAAGAGCCTGAAAAAACGGCACGCCTTAAAAGCGATAAAAACCACCCATGCCCCGGCAAGGGCAATAATGATTACAAGGCGGATTTGGGCTGCCCCTTTATAGGTCTCCGCCTCCAGGGTCTTGTCCGCTACCGTCTGTTTGAGATCGGCGATTTCGCCATTCTTCGATGAGAGCAGGGTCAACCTTTCGGCTTCGGATTTTTCGTATGATCTCCGCAATATCAGTGTTGTTTCTCTCTCCTGCCTCAATAGATCGTTCGAGTTCTGCGATTCCGCTTTCAAGCTTTTGACCTGAAATAGCCAGTTCTGTCTGTCTTGTTCCCAGGTTATCAAAATTGTCTCGAACCTCCGCAGTTCCGTTTCCGATATCAGAAACCAGTTCTCCCGTTCCCCGGCTTGTAGCGCATCCGCCGCAGAGCAGAGAAATAAAAAAAACAAGCAGAAAAAAAAGAATCCGTGGTTTACCTTGCACATCACCCCTCCTACCCGATCTTTATGTCTTTTATCTTTTCCAAAATAATGGAAAGATACACCGGTGAGAAAACCGCCGCCATTATGATGCCTGATAAAACGATTTCATTCATTGTAAGGCCGAAGGTTTTATCAGAAATAAGAACCCAAAAAGCCTTAGCAATTGTCAATACGCTGATCCATACCGCAGATACGATCATGGATTTAAGCGAAACGTCTTTTGCGGAAAGCCCGTTTTTCTTTTCCGTGTCATCGGTAGTTTCCATAAGTTACCCCTTTAAAAAATTAACTGCTGGCCTGTATTGGTAATAGATACCCTCAAAATATCCTGCAATAAAATTAAGGCCGCCCGAAGGCGCCTTTCTACACAATCTGGAAATGGGGTCCGTCCCGCTTTTCGCTCGACCAGTTCCCGCCCCATTCAATGCCATGATTGGCCGCTATCTCGGCCAGCTTCCGGTAGGTTTCGACATCATTGTAATTCGCCCTCTCGTTTTTATCCAATGGCACGATGTCTATGGCCCGGCCCCGGAGGTGGATGCTATTCAGGGTCCAGGTGATCTTCCTGTTCTCCGAATCAGTCCAGAGGTACAGACCGGCAACCTTCCGGCAGGCATTTATATCGGCGGTGCTCATGCCCCGACCGCCCAAGAAGTAGCATACCTGCGTCAGCATAGTTCGCCGGGCTTCGGTTATAGCGTAGGAAAGCCTTGCGGCATCCGCTTCATCCAGGAAGGCTTTGAACTGAAACATCACAGCCGTATCAAGCTCGGCAAGGGCTTTTTCTTTTGTCACATCATCCTCCTACATTCTTTATTCCCGCCAGGTTTTTTCCAGGCCGGGAAAAGGGATTGACCGTCAATAAATCTCTTTGTATGTTCATGCCATTGAGCATAGCTGCCAGATGGAACATATTTATAATAATTGTCTTTATTGTTGTTTTATCACCTAAAACAAGTACCCTGATTACACAACATGATTGGATGTCCTGGCGGGAGACTAGTCCCGCTATTTTTAAGCCAGAGGAGGTTAAACATGAGGAACGTTTGGAAGCTGCTGTGTTTGTTAGGCGTTTTCGCAGTTGTCGCTGTAATGGTCTTTGCTTACACCGTGCTTTCCCATGCCCCTCCCACGGCGGTACTGCGCCCGTTAATGACGGTTTGCGTGGTACTTGCCGTGGGGTGGGTGGCGAAAAGCACCAGCCCCGCTTTTACCAAGCGGTTCACGACCGCGACCGGGTTTGGCTAACTGAATCGTAAACGGCCTATATAACCTGGTTTGGATGTCCCGCTGCCCGGACTATTGGGCAGTGTTTCTTATAGGGTAGTGAATATATGATTAGCAGCAATGAAGTCCGCAGTTTGGAACTCGCACTTGGTGAAATAGAAAACGCACTTAATTCCGGAACGGTGTCACCGGAAACGGTAAAGACCTGCGGTGGGCGGGAATATGACGGTGTACGAAAATTAACCGATAAGCTACTTGACATCGCGCAAAAAATACAGGGCAATCTGCTCACCACGGCGCAGCTTGCGGCTCTGAACAGCGGTATAACGGCGGCGGAGCTTTCCACAATGCTGGCCGGCATCACCAACGCCCAGAATAAGGCGTACGCAGCGAAGGCAACGGCGGACAATTCGGTACAAGGGCAGCCCGGCGGAACGTTTACAGTTGCCCTTGGTGATTCCGGTACAGATACGGCGTTACAGGACTTTATCAATACGTTGGGGCTTAATCTGCTTGGGGACGTTATAATAAATGTTACCGGCACATCTACGGCACCCCTCATCATACCTGCGTTTACCGGGAATGGAAGGTTTAACCTATATGAAGAGACAGCAGCTAAACAACAGATTGCCGGAGCAGTGGAAAGTTATGCATCTAATCGCACCATCAATTTGTATAACTGTTCTATCGGCGATTTGTCTGTTTATGGCAGCACATTATTTAATGTTCAAAACACTGCTACTGTAAACGGAAATCTGATCACAGACTATCATATGGGTGCTACTGTATTCAGATCAATATTAAACGGTAACGCAACAGTTTTCACCGGTACTCGTTTAAGTTTCAGGACAGCTACGGCAGGTATGACGGGAATGTTAACCATTACTGGGGGCTTGGTCTCGATAGAAAAAACGGTGCTGCCTGCAAACTTTACACCGACTTCAATAGTAAACAATGGCGGCACAATCGTTGATGACCGTCCCGGTATTTCTGTTGATACCTTCCAGAGAAAATCGGGCGGTTTCTGGAAAGGCGTAGTCGGGGCGGCGGGTAGGTCTGGCGGTATTGACTATAACCTCGGGATAAGCGCAAACGGCGCCGCGCTACATTTGGTAAAAGGGCGCTATAACGTCACCACTGCGGGTAATCCGCAGTATGACGCGGAGTTCACGGCTCAGTTCTATGGGGTTAACAACAACCGTAGTTTTATCAACTTTAACGCAGCGTTTAAAGACGTGCCTGCCGACAAGCCAATAGTGTATTGTTACACCGGCGATGATAACAATACGCACTTGTACTTTAAGACTTCCCGGCCCGATAACACGGCGATATATCCATCTATTGCCATCGAATACATAATAGAGTCGGTAAACTCTTCAAATACAAAGATAATGGCCCCAGGAACGTTTGCCGATGTAGACGCCAATCCTGCGGGTATCGGCGCAGCCTTGAGCGATGTAACAACGCTGGTGTAATCAAAGCCCCCGTTGAGCAGCTTACAGGCGAAGTCTTCAGCGGGAAGCCTGTGTATCAGCGGATGTTTATCGGGAACTGGCCAGCTACGGCGGCGGAACAAAGGCTTTTACAGACGAACTTTATGACCGGCATTGATAGAGCATGGCTTGATGAAAGATCATCTTGGCAAATAGGTGGTGCTGACGCGGCGTGGTTCGCTCCGACCTTTACATCAAGTGAATTGGTTGTAAATACTATGGCAATAGCCGTTTCTTCAAGTGGCAGGATTTCACTCGATTCTCATTCCGCAAGAGAACGTGATGGTATAACCAATTGTGGATACCGTATCATCATAAGGTACACCAAGAGATAGCGCATACGCCCCTTCGGGGGCTTTAGGGAGGGGATCATGAAAAAGATAATGGGCATAGAGTCTTTCGGAAACAGTTATGCCCCTTGCCGCCAGTGAACGGCTTTTGTGTTAACCTGGTTTTTCTAAGGACAGGCGCGGCTATGCTGCGCTTTTTTTATTCAGTGAAGGATAATGGTATAGCATGAAAACAATCAGGGTTTTATCTCCACCCCACTAAACTCCACCCCCTGCCTTCTTTTGCTCTTTCAAGTTTTACATTTTTTTTAAATCTGGTTCTGACTTCTTCCGTTTGCTCTTGGGAATATTTTATTGTTAATCGTCTTCCTTCATCGGTCAATATCGTGAATTTCATTTTTGTATCTTCCCAGCCAACGATAATACCAATATACCCTGAAATAATAGTATCTTCGATAGGTTTTAACGAATCGGATAAATCCTTTTTTGCTTTCACAAAATAATCAGACCCTTCCTCATTAAAAGTCGCAAGAGGTTCATCGGTTGATTGCGAGTAAATTTCTATCGCGTTTTTTTTGCTACCCGATGCGGGGAACAGCTTTTTTGCCGCATTTAAAACTTTATCCGCTTGCTCCGGCTCAAGATTTGCTTCAGCGCAGAAATTATTTACACGCTCCTTGGGATCGCCTTTTTGAACAAGGTTGGGCATCGCCCCCACTGTTTTTGTCAAATGCTTTTTTCCGGTTTCCCACCGCTCATTAATTTCAGGCGGCAGGCCTTTTTCTGGAACCAGGTCAACCAGCAATATTGCGCTTCCATATGCCGGAGTGATATTTATTGAAAATACCGTTGACAATGAATTGTGAATGTTTTTGAAAAAATTATTCACGAATTCGTAAAATTGTTCAAAGCACCTCGCATCGAATTTTCCGTCTATCACGTTTGATAATCTGAGTGCGAAGTCGTGTGCGCTTATTTGAAGATCCCTAAACCCGGTTACCGCGTCCCGTTCGCGGCGCATATCTTCAATGTCTTTAACAAGCTCATAAAGATAGGGTTTAAACTCCGGCTGCTTTAATGCTTTTGTTTTATAAAACTCCAACTGTTCTGTCCAGAATTCAATTACACCCTGTGAAATTGGTTCTTGTGCGTAAGGCGCTATGTCTATTTGTGTTACCGGCATACCATCCTCCTGTACTCCAAATCCGTACTCTTTTGACCAATTGGCAAAACGGAAAACTTTGTTCACTATTGCTTCAATTTCATTTCGGATCAGTTTTTCAACCGATTTTTCCAGTAAAATAGGAAATATTAATAACGGACCGCCTTCTTTCCCGGGACCAATTTTGAACTTGGCAAAATCCGATTGACTATTAAATATCGGCAGAAAACAGTCCAAGGTGTAACGCTGATTATTGTAGTTCAAAAAAAATAATATAATTCCGGCGCTTTTAAATCTTTTCCTCACTTCATTTATCTGGCCCTGGGTTTCATCCGTCAGTTCATTGGCAAGCATAAAAGAGTTCAGTTCCAGTGATGTTATTATCAGGAGTTTCCCTTTTTCTATCGTTAAACCAAATTTCTTCTTCTTCATTTCACTCCTCCATTGACATTTTATGACGGCAAGCCGCCATTTTTTCCTTTACTCCCCCTTCCCCCTCTCTTACAATCCCCACCCCGGACGCCCACGCCCCCATTTTCACCCCATTATCCCAAATGATAATTGCGCGGATACGGCGTTAATACGCCTCACAGGTTACGCAATACTGCTTCCGCAGGGCTCCGGTTTTTATTTATTATATGTCTGTATAAAATCAGCCATCTTTTTTACATTGTCTTTTTGCCAACTTGCACTTGCTGTTAAATTAGAAATCTTGATTTTTTGCTTGTTGCCATCTGTTGTTTGAATAGTAAGTGTGTTAATCAAAAGTCCTTTGTTGAATAAAAGGCTTTCAATACGATCAGCCGCAACAAAGTTATGCAAATCTGTAAAGGCGCTACACATTGAATTTAATTCAAGAAAGGCTATTCCCTTTTCAGAAAAGTTCAAAACAAATGGTTTAGGCTGATTCCCTGCAAATATTCCAAACAATGCCGTAGCGGCTATAGACCCAGATGGCTCCACCATACCGTATACATAGATCCCCGGTTCGTAACTCTTTTCTTTTAATTTTTCAAGGACACGGTCCTCTTTTAAGGCTTCTTGCATTTTTCCCTCCTTGATATCTTACGGACGCCTACGCCCCCGTTTTCTCCCCATTATCAAATGTTCAACGTTGAACATTTGGGAGCCTTTACCGTGTTTTCCCCCGAGGGCCTCCCCTTTCACTCCACCTTCGTTATGGCGCAGTGTACCCGCCCGATTATCTGAAAATCTTCGCTCCCCTCCGGTTCCTCCAGGGGCGGATATTTGGGATTATCCGAAATAACTACGACCTTCCCCGGCCTTTTGGTGATCCGCTTTACGAACCCGGCGCCACCCATCCGCACGGCGTAGATGCCTTCCCCGGACCAGCCACAAGAATCGCAGACCACCATATCCCCCCGGTGCAGGGTTGGCTCCATACTGTCCCCTTCCACCGTCAGGGCGGCAATATTTTCCCCATATTGGGACAAGTACGCCGGAACCCTGATAAGCCCCGCAGCCTCGTCTTCTTCGGGGAGGCTGGCCCCAGGTCCGGCTGAAAGACGCTGATCCAGCAGGGGGACCACGAAGGCCTTCTCGGTAATATCAGCAGGCTTATATATTTTTATGGAATCATATCCGGGTTTTTTAGGGTGGGCGTCTACCGCCTCAATAATCTTTGCAATGTCATCTACCAGCATTTCGCTGGGAAAAACACCGGTTTTGACTATTTCCATCCTTCGGCTAAAATCTTGTTTTTTATCTTCCGGCCAATCATCCATGAAATTTGAGGTCAATCCTTTTATGACATAACCTTTTTCCGCTAAGGCAAAAAGAACATCCATTTTGGGCTTTGTACGCCCATTTTCATAATTTGACCATGTTTTTTGGGGGATACCTATCCTATCAGCCCATTTTTGTTGGCTCAAACCTGAAGATTCTCTCATAGCCTTTAAATCAGATGATAAATCCATAAAAATCCAAAAAATAAGTAAATTTGGGCTTGACAATTAGCCCATTTGTACTGATAATAAAGTATCGGCACAAATGGGGATATTCCCCGCCGAAAAAACCGGCTGCCCACCAGCCGGTAAATCAAACATCCCCGATTAAGGGGAAAGGATGTTTACAGTATGGCACAAAAATTGTCCAGACGCAACCGGAAAATCATCGGAATCCGCATTAAGCCCAGGGAGGGGATGTGGATCAATTATCAGCTCCGCCTGCGGGGGGTTACCCACCAGAAACTGGCGGATCAGCTAGGGCTCAAGCGGGAATCCGTGACCAAGATTGTCACGGGCGCCCGGCACTCAACCAAAGTTGAGACCGCCCTCTACCAGGCTTTGGGTTATCCCTCTTTTGAAGCGATGATCGCCGCTGCCAGGGGGAAGGGGCAAGCGGTATGATCCTCGACACCCAGCACAAGGCCGCTTTTGAGGGATACGAAAAGCCGTTGAGGAAACTGGAAAAAGCTTTTTTCAAAACAGGGATACCCCTTCAGTTTTTCCTTCATGAAGATCCCTTTAACAACAGGATGGTCGAGATTATCGGCAACGGAAGCCGGCAAAAAGTTATCTGCATTGAAGGCGACAGCCCCGCCCAGGCCGTAAAAGACGTGGCCGCGGCGGTGAAATTACAGGAGGTAAAACATGGCACGGCTTAAACCGAATGTCAAAAAAATTGAAAGCCTTGAGGACGCTAATTTGACGCTCAAGGAAATCGGGCTTCTCGAAAGGGAACTGGAAACTATTGACGGCGATGCCCACAAGCAGATCGTGGAAATAAAAACCACCGCCGTCAAAGCGGGCGAACCCATCCGCAAGCGGATCGCCGATCTGTCGGCCCTGCTCGGCGCTTTTGCGGAATACAACCGTACTGAATTGTTCAAAGACAAAAAGACCGTGCAGGTTTCCTTTGGCATTTTCGGTTATCGCAAAAGCACGAGTATCAGTGTCAAGAAAACCACCCTTGAGTTGCTTGAGAAGCTCGGCATGGACAAATACATCCGGGTAAAAAAAGAACCTGACAAAGAAGCTATGGCGGGGCTTGATGATGAAGCTCTGGCCCAGGTGGATGCGGTTCGGAAGCTCAAGGACGATTTCTACTGCGAGGCTGACAAGGAAGAAATCAACAAAGACCTGCTCAAAGAGCAGATGTAAGGAGGCGCGTAATGGGAGGGGTTATTTTTCGGCTTGGCGTTTCTCTCAAGGATTGGGGGGAACGCCATCGGTACAGATTTATTATCAGGCTTGGCCTGAATATCAGGGAGTTTGCGCTTCAGCATGGAAAAGTTAAATAGCCAGGAACGGATTTTGATCATCATCGAAAAACTGGTCGAGAAATCCGTAGAAGGGATGTCCAACAAGGCTCTTGCCTTTGAACTGAAAACCATCGAAGCGAATGTATGCCGGGATTTGAAAATCCTGGAATCACATGGATGGATTGAAAGATCGAAGGCAAGCGGTAAATGGCGGTTATCTCCGAAGTTTGGAGGCTTCGCGGGATCAATAATCAAATGCTTCCAAGCCGCTAGGCTGCGGCTGACGGAAGACGAAGCACGTTATGCTTCGGAAATGCAATAGGAGGTCAGCATGGCGAAAAAAGCCAACGCAAAAAACAGCAAGGAAATCATTGCTGTTGAGAAAATGCAAATCGAGATCACTAAGGCTGAACAGCTTTACAGCGATGGGCTGCCGTATGAAATCGAGCGGATAGAAAACGAAATCCGTTTTTACCAGGCCCAGGCCGGAGAGTCCCTCCTGGAAATGGGGAAACGGTTTATCCGTATCAAAGCACATGAAGATCACGGACGTTTTTTGAAGACGGTCGAAAATGTCAACATGACTGCCCGGTCAGTTCAGTACGCGATGGCGGCAGCCATTAAGTTTTCAAATACGAAATCGATTTCGCATTTGGGTACTACCAAGATGATCGCCCTTTCAGTTCTGGACGATGACGATGTTCAGACGCTTGAGGCCGGAGGCGATATTGCCGGAATGAACCTTGACGATATAGACCGCATGGGCGTTAGGGAACTCCGCGATAACCTCCGCAAGGAACGGGAAAAGGTCAAAAAGGAAAAGGAATCCCGAAAACACGACCGCGATACCCAGGAAAAAGCCATCGCCCAAAAAGAGGCAAAAATCAACGAACTTGATCAGCAGCTTCGCTACCAACAGCCGCCCACCAAGGAACAGATTGCTATTGCGGACCTTGCAAAACTCGACAACGATTATTTTCACGAGCTTACCTCCGCAATGGCTGCAATGCGGAAAGCGGTTGACATTTTGAACAGGGCGCAGTGCGTACCGGGGGCAAATGTCCAAATCCTGAACGACTGGATCGGCAAATACAATGAGGAGATGGTTTTGCTAAACGGTGTTCGGGAAGAGTTTATCAACATCCTTGACAATCTGCATCCGGTTTCTAAAGGCGAGTATCAGGCGCAATTTGGTGATGATGTGGAGGCTCCCCTCTAATGTACCGGACGTATGCCGAACAAATGACCACCGCAGAAACCGCTGTCGGACGCAAGGCGGTGATCGCCGAAATGTGCCGGATGTTCGGTTTTTCTACTGCCAAGGCGTACAAAGTTCTGAAGGAAAGCGGATGGGATTCCGGCCGCGCAAAGCGCAAAGACGCGGGGGTCTCATCGGTAGACAAAGAACTTTTAACCGCCGTAGGCGAAATGGTTAAACAGGGCATCCGCAAAAACGGTAAAGCGACACTGCCGGTAAACGTTGCCCGGTCAATTCTGGAAGCGCGGGGTCTTGATATCCCGGTTGGCGATAGCCGCCTTCGGGAACTGCTCCGGGAAAACCATCTGTCGGTAGCCGATAGCAAGGTTCCTACACCGCACCAGAATATGCGTACCGAGTACCCAAACCAGGTACACTTTGCCGATCCCTCTGTGTGCCTGATCTACTTCGCGCCTGGCGGGAAACAAAAAATCATCGGCGATGATGAACTGTACAAAAACAAAAACTTCCTGGAAGGGAAGATGAAGTGCTGGCGCTATGTGCTGACCGATCATTATTCCGGCTGCCTGTGCGTCCGCTACTATGCGGCAATGGGCGAGACGGCGGCGAATATGTATGACTTCCTTCTGTACGCCTGGGGCCAAAAAAACAACAACGTTAACGTGTTTCACGGCATCCCGGAATTATTGATCTGGGATTGCGGCACGGCAAATATCGCCAGAGCAACAACCAATGCGCTTAAAGCCTTCGGCGTAAAAACCCTGCCGCACCTGCCGGGAAACCCCAGGGCAAAGGGCCAGGTGGAGAACGGCAATAACCTTATTGAAACACAATTTGAAAGCCGTCTTCGCTTCGAGCCGGTAAACAGTATTGAGGAATTGAACGATGCGGCGGGACGGTTTTACTCAGCCTATAACGCCAACTTGATCAACGGTCTTGATACCAGGCTGCGCCGTGGCGGGGTCATTATCGGTAGCCGAGCAAACCTCTGGCAGCGGATACCGGTAGAAAAACTGCGGGAACTTCCCGATGAGGAAACCTGCCGCCAGGTCTTTGCCAACGGCGTCCAGACCCGGAAGGTGGCGGGGGATTTGACGGTGAGCATCGTCCATCCCAGGGCAGGGCGGTCGCTCCGCTACAGCGTCCGCGATCTGCCGGAAATCCTCGTAGGCATGGAACTCAAGCTGCAACCCCTCCTGATAAGCGTTGAACCGTTATGTATTGCAAGCTACGAAACCAAAGGAAAGGAAATGAGCTTTGAGCTTGAGCCGATTGTATTTGACGATGCCGGGTTTGACATAAACAGCCCGGTCTTCGGCCAGGAATACAAACGGCCCAAAGACACGGAACGGGAAACCGCAGGAAAGATACTGGAAAAACCCGGCCTGGCCGCCGTTATGGGGCCGGCCCACAGTTTTATCAAACCGGAAAATCCTTTTATGCGGAACAGCGCCGGAATGCCAATTGATGTAGCGGAAACCGTACACACCCACGAAATAATCATCAGCGCGGTGGAGGCAGCCAAGCGGGTCAAGGCGCAGTGCGGCGAAGTACCGGAAGGTTTCATCAATACCCTGCGGGAACAATATCCCGAAGGAGTACCCACACGGGTAGTTGATGATTTTATCAAGGCGCGGAAGCCAAGAATCGAAGTCCCAATCAATACCAAGGACTGGGTTATTCATGGCAGCGCGGCGGCTCTCGCCGGGGAAAATAAGGAAATCCCGGTGGCGGCCAAGAAAAGCAAAATTGCGTAAGGAGTTTAATCATGTTGCAGTTGAAAACATTTAAGAAATTCGGGCTTACCCAGGACCCCTTTAGCGGGGATGTGGTAAAAGCGGAGGACGTGTACCTGACCGATGACACCCGGTTTGTGTCCGAGTATTTATTACAGGCCGCCAAGGTGGGCGGCATGGTCGCCTTGGTCGGCGAATCGGGAAGCGGTAAAACTACTATCCGGCGCTTCGCCATTGACCGCATGACGGCGGAGGGCGAGAAGGTGCGGGTTATCGCACCGCGCTGTGTTGATAAGACCCGGCTCACCACCAGCACGATATGCGATGCCATTATTAATGACTGCTCCACCGAAGCGCCCCGGCGCACCCTGGAGGCCAAGGCCCGGCAGGTGGAACGGATACTCACCAACTCAAGCCGGAGCGGGTACAGCCATGTGTTGATGATCGAGGAGGCTCACGACCTCAGCATTCATACCCTGAAGTACCTCAAGCGTTTTTGGGAAATGGAAGACGGTTTCAAAAAGCTGCTCTCCATCGTGCTTATCGGTCAAATCGAATTGAAATCAAAACTCGATGAAAGCAAAAACTGGGAGGCGCGGGAAGTGATCCGGCGCATGGAAATCCTGGAACTTGAACCGCTGGGCTCCGGCGCGGATATCGCCGCCTATCTGGATATCAAATTCGGGCGGCTCGGCAAAGAACGAAAGGCCGTTATTAATGATGGCGGCTGCGAAGCCCTGGCCGCGAAGCTCCGGCGGCAAACCCGGAACGGCGTGGTCTACTCGGTGGCCTATCCCCTGCTCATCAATAACTGGTGCCGCAGGGCAATGAACCAGGCGGCAGAACTTGGCGCGGACATCGTTGATGCCGAAGTGGTCGGCAGTCTGTAAAAAACAAGAGGGAGGGGAAAATGACAAAGATGACCATCACCTTTGATGATGAAACGATGGAGACGCTTCGGGCAAAAGCGAAAGCGGAGGGGTTTGCCCGTCCGGCTTGGATGGCTCGGTTCCTGATTGTAAAGGGGCTCCGGGGAATAGGAATAAGCGGCCCCGATGATGAGCCCAGTCTTATCAAGCTAAAAAACCGGAGAGAGATTGAAGCGTATGTGGAAGCGAAAGGGCTGCGCCTTGATCTTTTTATTGGAAATTGTGTTTTATCCGAAATGAAAAGACACGCCCTAAAAGGGACGCAAAAAGAAGAGTTCGACCGGATACTCAAAAAATAAAAAACAAGCCCAGCCTCACGTGGGGCAGGGCCTCTATGGGGCAATTAAAACGGGTGCAGGAAACCCAAAGGAGCGAAAAATGAAGAACAAGTTATCAGATCTTAATAATCACCTGTTTGCCGAGATTGAACGGCTGGGAGATGAAGATTTGAAAGGGGAAAAACTTACGGAGGAAATCAACCGGGCAAATGCGATTCAGGCGGTGGCCGGGCAGATTATAGCCAACGAAAACCTTGTCCTTAAGGCCCATGTCGCAAAAACTGACATGGTCTCCGGGAAACTGCCATTACAATTAACGGACTAAAGGTATGCGCACACACAAATATTCTGAAAAGGAAATAAAATTCCTGAAGAAGACATTGCCCGGGCGCAGCTTTGCCGAGACCGCGAAACTTTTCAACAAGCATTTTGGTCTCCGGGTAAAGCATTCGAGCATCATAATGGCCTGCAAAAACCGCCATCTAACCAACGGCCTTGATTGCAGATTCCGGGCCGGAGGCGAGACGTGGAACAAAGGAATGAAAGGATGGTGTGCACCGGGGTCTGAAAAATCATGTTTTAAGCCAGGGCATATGCCGGAGAATTGCGTGCCGGTAGGAACTGAAGTAATCGATACGGATGGATATGTAAAAGTAAAGATTGCTGATCCTAAGACATGGAAGGTCAAACACCGGATCATTTGGGAAAAAGCGAACGGCCCGGTACCCAAAGGGAACGTGATTATCTTTGCCGATGGAAACAGGATGAATGTGAAACTGAAAAATCTTCTTATGGTTTCCCGAAAAGAACTTGCCGTCATGAATCGCTCTGGCTTGATTTATGAGAATGCCGAGTTTACCAAAACCGGCAAATTAATCGCCGATATCAAAATCGGTATTGCCGACCGTAAACGGGGGTCCCGTCATCGGTCAGCCAAGAGGAGGCCAAAATGAAACCGCAGCGCCGCACAAAACTGATACAGCTTATCCATGTGGGCAAAAAAGAAATAGGCATATCGGACGAGGATTACCGCGTCATGCTCCATGGGGCCACCGCGAAATCATCGTGTACCGACATGACCGTTCCGGAACTGGAAGCGGTACTGACCGCGCTGCGCCGCCTTGGGTTTCAGAATCCGCAACGATGCGGCAACACACGGGTATCGCCACAGGAAAAGGGGCGCGCATCCTACCGCCAGTTGGAATACATCAAAGGGATGTGGGCGAAGTGCGCACGGAATAAAAATGATGAGGCGCTTCTAGTTTTTGTAAACCGCATCGCTCATGTTAAGGCGCTTCGTTTTCTTACGGTTCACACCGCCCAGAAAGTAACCCTCGCGCTCCGGGACATGATGATCAAGGCCGGTTTTGATCCCGATACCTCGGAGGCATTGAATGGGTAAATCCCGCAATAATGCCCTGGTAGAAGATTTGATCCTCTCCTGTACCGGGGGCGAGGTAGGATCGGAAACCGCGCAAAGAGCGATCCGGGCTTTATGCCGCTACTACGGCGGCCAGATGATTTATGTTCCGGCAAAAAAAGAAACCGGAATATCAGCAGAAAAACTGCGGGGCATTGTTGCGGATGTGGTAGGAGATTCTGCGGCGGTAGAAATTGTTGGAAAAATTATGAAGCTCTATGGGAATATGCAGGTTTATATTCCCCTTGAACGAAAGGCTTTCCGTAAAATCATCGCCCTTGAAATTTATGAACGCTCCGGTAAGAATGGAATTTCCATGAATGATCTTGCCAGGGAATACGGCATCAGTTTTACTCTCGCTTATCACCTTTGGCAGGAAGGGCAGCACGAAAAACTGAAGCCGTCTATACCGTACCTCCCCTTCCTGGAGCTGGCCGAAAGCAATAACGGCGATTAGCATAAAAATATATCCTTTACCCTATAAGCTGACGGTATGGAAATTACCGGCAGCCTTTTTTTATCACTTAATTTTGAAAGCGGTACATTGCCCAATTCCATTGAACTCATCCCCGCCGGGGTATCAATCCAGGGCAGGGATGGGCGCAAATGGAAAAATGGCCAGCCACAAAAAGTAGTCCTCAATTCAATGGCCCGGCTTTCCAAACTGGTGATAGACGAAAACCATGCCACCGATTTATCGGCGCCCAAGGGCGGTGCTTCTCCGGCAATGGGCTGGATGACTAACCTGCGTACCGGAGAGGGCGGATCAATTCAGGCCGATGTGGAATGGACAAAACGCGGCGAACAGGCGGTACTCAACAAGGAGTACAGCTTCATCTCGCCGGTGTTCCTGCATGATGACCAGGGCGAGATTACCACGGTGCTTCGGGCTGCCCTTACCAATTCCCCCAATTTGCAATTACCGGCGCTTAATTCCGAGCAGCCGGAAAAAAATAACAAGGAGGCCTTAATGAATAAGGCATTATGTACGGCTTTGGGCCTGAGCGAATCAGCGACTGAAGCGGAAATTCTCGCGGCTGTTACAGCCCTGAATGCGGCAAAGCCTGTCGGGGTGCAAACCCAGACCGATACGACCAAGGTTGATCTTGCAGCCTATGCGCCCAGGGCCGATCTCAACGCGATGGAGGCACGGGCGGTGGCCGCCGAGAAGCAGCTTGCTGATCTCAACGCCGTCCAGCTCAAGCAGAAAGCGGAAACGGCAGTGGACGAGGCGATCAAGAACCGGAAGATTGCCCCGGCAAGCCGGGCCGAGTATCTGTCGCTTTGCGCTACGCAGGAAGGTTTGGAGGCCTTCAAAAAAATCGCCGCCGCTACACCGGCGATCATCAGCACGGAAACCCAGGCCCCGGAAGGTACGCCCCCGGCTGCGTGTGGCGGCGCTGCGCTGAACGCCGAGGAAACCGAACTCGCCAAGGCAATGGGTTACAGCGTGGAAGAGTACCAAAAAATCAAGGAGGGTAAGAAATGATCATTACCAGCACTGTTCTTAACGCCCTGCGCACCGCGCTCCGGGACGAGTTCCGTACCCGGATGGCGGATATTGACGCGAAGCCCATTTGGAGGCTGCTTGCCACTATCATCCCGTCCAGCACCCAAAGCAACACCTACGGCTGGCTTGGGGCTTTCCCCCAAATGCGGGAATGGGTGGGAGATCGTGTCATCAAGGACATGAAGGAATTCGCCTACCAGATTGCCAACCGGAAATTTGAATCCACCCTGGGAGTTGACCGGGTGGATATTGAAGACGATAACCTGGGCCAGTACCGGGTTATGGCACGGGAAATGGCCGATGAATATGAGCGGTTTATGAACCGCAACGTAGCGGCTCTTCTTACCGGCGGTTTTGCCAACCTCTGCTATGACGGCCAGAAATTTTTTGACGCCGATCACCCGGTCTATCCGAACACGGACGGCACCGGCACTGCGGCTGACTTTTCCAACATCATCGGCACCGGCGCGGAGAACGGATCGCCCTGGGCGCTGCTTTCCCTCTCCGGCAGCCTCAAGCCCCTCATCGTCCAGCAACGCACCCAGCCTGAATTTGAGGAAATCACCGACACCAAGAACGACCGGGTCTTCATGCAGGACAAGTACCTGTACGGCATCCGCTACCGGGGCAGCTTCGGCTACGGCCTCTGGCAGCAGGCCGTGGGGTCCAAAGCCGCGCTCTCCGCCGCCAATTACGAGGCGGCCCGGCTTAAAATGCAGACCTGGAAAAGGGACGGCGGCGATCCCCTGGGAATCGTACCGACACACCTGATTGTCGGCCCCGCTAATGAAGCGGCGGCCCGCGCAATCCTGATGCGGGAACTCATCAACGGGGGCGAGTCAAACCCCAACTACCACACGGCGGAACTTATTGTAGTTCCGCATCTGTAAGGAGGATTAAACATGGCAAAACAGGAAATCCAAAACCAGGCCGAGGCGGAAGCCAAAGCCAGAGAAGAAGCAGAGGCCAGGGCTAAGGCCGAAGCGGATGCCAAGGCCAAGGCCAAGGAAGAAGCAGAGGCCAAGGCCAGGGAAGAAGCAGAAGCCAGGGCTAAGGCCGAGGCGGAGGCCAAAGCCAGGGAAGAAGCAGAAGCCAAGGCTAAGGCCGAAGCGGAGGCCAAGGCCAGGGAAGAAGCAGAAGCCAGGGCTAAGGCCGAGGCGGAGGCCAAAGCCAGGGAAGAAGCAGAAGCCAGAGCTAAGGCAGAGGCCAAAGCCAAGGAAGAAGCAGAAGCCAGAGCTAAGGCCGAGGCCAAAACCCCCGCGCAGATCCGCCATAAAACGCAGTATTCGCAATATCGCTGCGCCGGGCTGGTGCTGACGCAAAAAGCGGAAACCCACGATGTGACCGAATCGCAGTTGGAAAAACTGCGGCACGATCCCTGGGTAGTGATTGAAAAAGAAACGGAGCGGAAATGATCCTGATTACTGTGGAGCAGTTTTTATCCATGCAGTCCCGGTCCGTTATCCTACCTCTCACGGAAGACGGCGACCCGGATACGGTGCGGATAGAGACCGCCCTGCGGCAATCTACCGGGGTTATCGTGGCCCACCTTCCCTGGCTTCTTGACGAGGCTGGGGAAATTGGCCGCCCGGTCAATCCGCAGTTTGCCGATGCGCTGGAGGCGATTTGCGCCGACATCGCCCTTGACCGCCTGACCGACACCGTTACCTCCAGCGAAAACAGCCGGAACAAATACAAGGAAAGCTTGGGGCTGCTGGAGAAGATCAACCGGGAATATCAGGGCGGCCTTGAAGGGCCGGGTTATCAGGAATCGGAAGTGGTTATATCCGGCGAGGGCGGAATTGATGACGGCAGATTTTTCAAAAAAGGTAAGGTGTTTTAATGGCCGATGACCAGGGAGCTTCAGTCAGTTTTGATCTCAAGGAAGTTAGCGCGGTAAAAAAGCTGCTTGCAAAGGCACCATTGGACAGCATGGATCGGAGCCGCCTGCTGCAAAGTATCGGTGTGGAGATGGAGGCCCAAACCCAGGAACGTTTTGATACGCAGAAAAGTCCTGACGGTGATTCCTGGAAAGCCCTGGCACAAAAAACAACGGCGTATTATGCGAGTAAGGGGCTACTGGGCGCACGATCAATTCTGGTTGGCGAGGGAACCCTACGGGATAGTATCACCAGCGAGGTCCAGGGTGGGGCTTGGTCAACGCTCGTAGGAGCAACAATGGAATACGCCGCCGTTCACCAGTTCGGCGCAGAAATAAAACCGAAAAGCGCCAAGGCCCTGTTTGTACCGGGTTATGGAAAATTGCAAAAGGTAAATATTCCGGCGCGTCCTTACATCGGCGTTTCGTCCGATGACGTGAAAGCGATTGAAAATGTAGTTACGGCTTTTCTTGAAGGAAATATAAAATGAGTGATTATCTTGAAGTGCGTGATGAAGCGGTCGAGCAGATTAAAGAAGGGATATTACCCCTGTACCCCAAAATGACTATTGAGGCGCATCCGGGGATTTTTACCGAGCAGTCCATCAAAAGGGACGCGCAACGAACCCCGGCGATCCTGACGAGCCTGGTAAAAACCAGCGAAGGGGATCGTAATTCTATCACCTTTGTAAGCTGGGTATTATACCGGGCCAGCAGCGAAGACAAATTATACAGCGGGGCATTAAAAATTATTTCCACATTATCGCTGGTTATCAGAAAAGCGGATTTTGATCTTGCTATAAAAGATACGAACATCGAATCCGAGTGTTTGTATTCCGGTACGCTGGACGCGATTAACGTTACCCTGTGGGCGGTCAAGTGGGAACTGGTACTCGGTGAACGCGCAATACAGGAACGAGGCTTGCTTGAGGGCCTTGAATTTTTTGATGAACTCAGGGGAACGGCTTTTGTCGGGCCTTCTGAATAAATAAATACGGAGGTTTAATTATGCCTATACCTTTTAAGCAAATCCCTGACGTACTGTTAGTACCGGGGCAGTATCAGGAGGTGGACAATTCGCTGGCCGGGAGTGTCAGCGAAATCAAGAAGGCTCTCATCATCGCCTGCAAAAGCCCTGCGGGAACGGCTCCGGCAGGAACGCCTGTGCGGGTACTTTCCGATCTCAAGGCTGCCGCCCTATTCGGATACGGCAGCCCCGCCGCGATTTTTGCAAAAACTTTTCTGGAACTCAACAAGATCGAGGAATGTTGGGTGCTGCCAGTGGACGCACCGGAAGCCGCTACGCCCTGGCAGAAAACATTCACGGTTACCGTTACCACTGCCCGGCAGGGCGCTGTGGCGATATCGGTGAACGGCAGAAAAATTGATGCTGCCGCCGTTGCCGCCGAAGCTACGGCTGACGAAATCGCCGCCGCGATTGTGGCGCGGATCAACAGCGAAGTATGGCTGCCCGTTGAGGCCGAAACCGGAGCGGACGGGACATTTACCGTTAAATCAGTAGTAGCCGGGACGGGCGGAAACACCAGTAAGATCGTCATTGAAAGCGAAGCTGACGGAGTTACGATTACCGCAGGGACGACTACAATCGGCGCTCAAACTCCCATCATTAAGCCCCTGTTCGGAAACCTGGGCAATGTCCGCTACAACTACATGGTCAGTGATTTTTCCGATGCGGATAATATCGCGGCTTTGGCCGCCGAACTTGACAGCCGCTTTGGAGCCATGCGCCAGATCGGGGGCCGGGCTTTTGTAGCCCTCTCCGGCGAGATCGGCAGCGTAAGCGATGAGGGTACGGTGCTTGCCCAGGCCGAAGAGGTGAACAACCCCCACATCGTGCTTGTGCCTTGCCTGGAAAATTCGCAGCTTCCCGGCGAATGGGCTGTCCGGTGGTGTGCTATCGCTTGCCGTATCCTTGCGGACGATCCTGCCGCGAACACCTACGATTTGCAGGTAACCGGGCTTGCTTCTGACAAAGAAGTTGATGCGGATACCCGGCAAATTTTGCTTATGGCGGGGATCGCCACCTACCGCCTGGACACGACCGGCAATGTGCTGATCGAGCGGCTGGTAACAAGCTACACCGAAAACTCGGACGGGGGCCGGGATACGAGCTACCTGGACATCCAGGTTCCCGAAACGGTTGATGCAGTGCGTACTTATATCAACGCCGATGCCAAAAAACGGTACAAGACCTGGAAGCTGGCCAGCACAGAAGAGAACTTCGGTTCCGGCGCGAAGGTAATGACCGCCGGAATTTTTAGGTCATTCCTCTGCGAACTGTATCAGACGGTTTTCATTAAAGACAAACGCTGGTGCCAGGACTTTGACGGCTATAAGAATTCCCTCATTGTGGAAGTCAAATCGGGCAACAAGACCTGGCTTGAGTACAGCCACCAGCCAAACTTGATCGGCCAGTTCTATATTGGCGCAGGATTACTGCAATTCAAATAGGAGGAATAAATAATGAAACTTGAACGGGTACACCGGGTTATATCGTCCAGGCTGGGGGAACTGCCTTTGCAGGAGGGCGGATCAACTTTTAAGCCAGCCGGAAAAAAGCGGGAAACCAAATCGGGGGAAGTGCCGGAGAATACCGGATACACCGAAAAGCAGACCTTCGCGGAACTCAAGCTGAAGCTCAACGCCACCGGCGCAATCGGCGTGGAAGAAATGAGCGATATGGACGAGGACACCCTCACTATTTTTACCACGGGTGGCAAGCAGTATATGATGCCTAACGCCTGGGTAACAGAACCGGGAGAGTTGGGAGACGCTGAAATGAGCGTTACCTATAACTGCGGCACGAGCCCAAGATTGTAAGGATGGCAGGATGAATAACAATCCATTTGAACCGGAAGTTTTCCGCCTGCGCGTTCCCATCAAAAAGGGCGAGGTCGAATACAAAGAATTGACGCTAAAGCCGCCTGTCCTTCGGGACGTTTTGCGGACGGACGGCCATGATCCTGCCAGCATCGGCTATGCCAGGGCTTTGCTTTCGGCGCTCTCCGGTGCGCCGGAAGCGGTGCTGGATCAACTGGTGCCGGAAGACTGGGCAGATCTCCGGATTATTTTGGCTCGTACCAATATGCGCTTTATGGGGCTGGTAAACCTTCTCGACAAAAAACCGGAAACCGAGGAGGACAAAAGTAAAGACCCTACGGAAGCGGCGGAAAATATACCGCCGCAGAATTCCGGGCCGACCTCCGCCGCATAGCGTGCGAGTTGTTGCAGATAATGCCTTCAATCGGTTTTGAGACCGTCATGGGTTTTACCTGGGCGGCGCTCAAAGAGTGGCATGAGGCGGCATTTGAAGTATACAAAGATATGCGGGGCGTAGGCTGATGGCGCGGCAAATTACGGCAGGGGTACTGCTTAACCTTAAAGATCAATTTTCCTCTAAAATCCAGGGAGTCGGGATTTCCGTCCAGGGCTTTGCCGATAAAGCGATCGGCGTGGCCAACAAAGTAAACCAGGCCTTTTCCGGGGTGGCCGGAACCCTGGGTACATTAGGCGTATCTATCGGGGCCTTGAGCGCCATCAAGTCAACTATTGATTTTGACGACCGCTTAACCCGGCTCGGCCTTACCGCCAACGCCAGCGCCCAGCAAATCAACAGCCTCAAGCAGCAGATTTTTGAAGCTGCCCAAATGCCGGATGTCAAGCTTGATACCGATCCGATTGTCAGCGGCCTTGAGGTTGTTATGACCAAGGTCGGCGACCTTCAATTCGTAGAAGACAATGTGCGGAATATCGCCCTGGCGATCCAGGCTTCGGGGGAATCGGGCGATTCGATGGGAGCGGTTTTTGCCGAGTTTGCCAAGTTCGGTTACACGATGGAAGAGATACTGCCCCTGATGAATGACCTGATTGCCCAGGGCGATCAGGGGGCTTTCACCTTCGGGGAGTTTGCCAAAAACGCCCCAGCTGTTTTCTCTGCCTACAGCGCTATCGGCACAACGCCGGAAAACATCCGCAAGGCAAACGCCGCCATGCAGATTTTAATGGCCGGAACCAAGAGCGCCGATATTGCCGTAACCGCCCTCAACTCAACAATGGCCGAATTAAGCGACCTAGAAAAACAAAACAAGCTACGTGGGATGGGTATTGATGTTCGGGATGGGGTTACCAAAGAGTTCCGGGACTTTAACGATATTATGTTTGATATTGTTGCCAGGGCCGAAAAAATGGGGAACGCCGACTTTTTTGGTACTATCTTCGGTACAACATCCATGAACGCCATCCGTGCATACATGACCCAGGGTGAGCGGATGTACGATAGCCTGGTCAACCTTAGCGATACTACAGGATTACTACAACAAAAATCGGCGACTATGGCTAATACCCTTAAATCGAATATTCAGAATTTGCAGACCGCCTTTGAATCCTTCGCCAGTAAAAGCCTTGCGGAGCCGCTAGAAAAACTAACCGGTCTCCTCAATGAGCTTGCCCAGAACCCGAAGAAGATAGAGGCAGGGATCAAGGGCATTGCGGCTGCGATCGGTATTCTGGCAGGAGTCAAGCTAACCGCAGGAATTGTTTCTTTTATCGCAAATCTCAAAGGTCTGCAAGGCGGCGGAGGTCTCAATGTATCGGGGTTAACCAACGCCGGAGGCGGCGCGGGAATTCCGGTACACGTTACCAATTGGGGCGGGAATGCGGGATCATCAATGCTGCCTGGATCGGGAACCAGCATAACGGGAACCGGAACTAATAATGGCGGTAATCCGCTCCAGCCTGCTACACCGCTTAACAGCCGCGATCCTCTGGGCGCTGCCCGGAATGCCGTGGGTAATATCACCGGGAAACAATACGCTATGGGCGCGGGTGGCGCGGGGATTGCCGCTGCTTTGGTGGAAATACCGCAAATGATGGGCGAGCTTAAGGCGATAGATCAGGATGAAACCCTTACCAGCCATGAGCGCGGGGAAGCGAAAGGCGGCGCAATCGGCGATGCAACGGGATCAATTTTAGGAGCCGCCGCTGGAGGAGCAGCCGGGATTGCGGCGGGTGCGGCGGTTGGAGCTGCCGTGGGTTCTGTAGTGCCGGTCCTGGGGACCGCCGTAGGCGCGTTGGTAGGGGCCGGGATTGGCGCTTTTGGTATGTGGCTTGGCGGTAAAGCGGGACGGGCCGTTGGCACGGCTATAGGCGGGGCTGTCGTGGGTGATGATGAAGCCGCCGCCCGATCCCCCGAAGCCATTTATAACGGTTCCGCAGGGATATATCCCGCGATACCTGTCAATGATTTAATCCTCACCCCCCAGGGCCAGTTTAGCACCCACCCTGACGATTATATTTTCGCTATGAAAAACCCGGCTGATCTGGTTGGCGGCGGGCTGCGCTCCGAAATACACACTGTTGAGCGTATCCCCCAGGTCGTCCCTCCGGTAGTAGTGGAAGGCGAGATAGAATTACGAAGCGAACTTGTCATTGATGATAAGGGCTATCGGCTCCGGCAATCTGTAGGGAAAAATACTACCCCCTATAAATTCGCTGTAGGAAACGCGCAGAATGCGAGGCTGATACAATGAGTACCAACGCGCAATTTGACGCATCCCTGCCATCGCCCTACAAAGAAAACTGGCGGGAAGCTTACCGGAACGATTCCAGCGAAAGCCCCCGCATGGCAAGTTACCAGGCTCCAGGCAGCGAGGCGATTCCCTTCATACAAAAAAGTTTTCGGTTTTCCGGCGGGCAGTCCCAGGATACGGCGGAGTATCCCTTCGGCGGCCTCTGGTCAAACGAATACCTCAACGAAAAACCGCAGAGCCTCACCGTGGACGGCTATTTGCGCGGACCCGCCTATATTGCCCAACGGAACAAGCTGATAGAAGCGCTGCGCGTCCCCACCGATGACGATAATCCCGGCATTATTGATTTGCCCTTCTGGGGAAGATTTCCCGTGGTAGTCGGCGATAATTACGAAGTGTCCGAAAACTCTGACGAGCAGGGGCAATGCTCAATTTCAATTTCTTTTACCCGTGCCGGGGTAAGCATTACCGACCGCCAGGACGCGCTTTCTTCATCCGAGGTTCAGTTAGATACTGCGGCTGCAAATTTGGAGGCCGCCGCGATTGATGATTTTGATAAAGAATTTGACCTTGCCACGCTCCGGGCTGGTTTTGGTCAAATTAAAATTATGCTTTTAAGTATTCTTGGCAGGATACAGGGAATAAAAACGGCCCTCAACACAATGACCGGGGAAGTGCTGGGAATTATCAATCTTATAAATCAGGGCATACTCGCCCCCCGCGAACTGGCCGGGGCTCTTTTTAATACCATGTCTTCAATAGCGGGCGGTATCCTGTCAATCAAAACCACTGTTGATGTGTACGATAAAAAAACCAGTACAAACAAACCTTCGCTTCCCCGCTCTGACAATGAAAGAAATGCCCTGATTTTGTTTTTATCGGCCAGCACCTACACGTTACCTATCGAGGCGGCTACCGTCAGCCAGGAAACAACAAAAAGGGGCGTTGAAAATCTGTATCGGATAGCGGCCTTTTTTGTATCGGCAAAGATTATCGCAAACATGGATTCCATTACCTACCGAAAAGCCGGAGGCTACTGGAAACTTCTTGAAAACCTGGAAGATAGTATCAGCCGGGAAAATCCTGCCGTATATGCCGCGATCCGGGATTTGCGTACCGCTTTGTCAAGGGAACTTTCAGGCCGTGAATTAAATAGGGAAATAATCCGCACTGTTTCTATTCCGGCGCCTATTCTATATTTGGCTTATTACCTTGGATGCGATGAAGATAAAATTCGCTCCCTTAATAGTATTGCCGATTCTTTCATTATTGAAGGGGGGGTGATCTATGTCTAGGATTATTGTCAAAAACGCTACGAGCGGCAAGGAGCTTCTCTGGCGGCATATCAAAATCAAAAAATCACTGGACAATATTTGTCATACCCTGGAATTGGAAATCCCCGCCAGCGAACCCGCCAAAGTACATAAGCACGAAAAAATAGAAGTGCGTTATGAAAATCCTTTGGTAAAGGATTCAGGCGGCAAAAGGCGGGTTACCACCGTGATGGTTGATGAAATTACGGCAAACTCGGATCCGGCCAAACACAGCCTTATGGTTATCGGACGCAGCCCGGCGAGGGATATTATCGACTCAACGTGGTCTGGCATGCTGAGCAATATGACACTTTATGAAATCGCTAAAAATATTTGCGATAAATTCGGGATCGTCTGTACCAATATCCCCACCAACCGAGGCGATCCCACAGAGCAAGTAATGATGTTTTCATGGGAGAATGAAAGCCCCTGGACAAAGCTCGTTACCGAGGCTGACAGCCAGGAAGCGGACGGCCAGGGTTTTATGATCACTTCGAATGAGGCAGGCGGCCTCTATATCTGGCAGACTGCAGGAGCGGTACGGCAGGAAGGGTTTCATCTCACCGAAGGGCGGAATATCAAAACTATCGAATGGAAAGAGAATGGGGCAGAACAATACCATGAGTATGTTATAACCGGCGGATACGGTGATCCGGTCAGCGTCATTGATAGTACCTGTAATAATAAACGTATCCTGACAATCAATTTGACAAACCCTATTGTGGAGGTATCAAAACTTCAGCGCCGGGCGCAGACGGAAATGCGCCGCAGAAGGGAGACCCGCACGACTGTTACCGTTTCAAGCTGGGGCCTTACAGATACGCAAATTAAAAACCTGGGAGCCGTAACCAATAAGAAAGAAATATTCTGGGTGCCGAATTTACTAATCCCCGTTAGGGTTCCTTCGCTGGGACTTTCTGCTAATCTTTTAATTGCTGAAGTTGAACAGGAAGCAACGCCTGAAACCATGAGCAGCACGATAAGCCTGGTAAACCGGGAGGCGTACCTTTGATAGAACAAATACGGGAACTGGCTGCAAAACTGCGTAATACATTTGTGTCCGGCGAATTTCAAAAACGCTATACGGATGGCGACAAGAAAGACCAGATACAGGTCAAGACCCACAATAACAGGGTGGTTGAAAAAAAAGAAGCCTTTCCTTACGGTTTTTATGCCAAGGCAAAAAACGGCAGGGCTTTTGTATTTTGTCAGGGTGGGAACCTGGACGGCTTTGAGATTTTCCCGGTACAGCCGGGCGATAATGTAAAGCCCCCGGAACTGGAAGAAGGGGATGCCGCCATCTATACCGGAGAAGGCGGCTGGATAGTGCTGCGGGAAGCCGGGGGGATAGAGATTAACGCGAAAGCATCCGGCAATGTAACTGCCATTGCTGAGAATGGAAAATTCTATTTTGGGAACGGCAGCAAAAACATTTGTGAATTATTTGTTGGCCTCATTGATGAGATCAAAGCTATCGTTACTTCCGGCGGCCCGCCATCGCATACAATCAATCCGGCTACGCAGCAGAAACTTGAGGCGTATAAAGATCAAATTAAGAGTCTGTTTATGGAGAACGTATAATGGCATTGGTAGAAGCAACGTTAAAATCAAATCTGGAAAATCTCTTTAATGCTATGAATGAAAATCAACTGAGCGAAGCGGATTACGCAGCCAAGCTCGCCAAGATCATTAATGACCATATTAGAACCGCCGTAGTTACGGTGAAAGCCGGTATTCCGGTAACGACCGCCGGAACCGCAGTGAAACAGGAAGGATCGACCTCTGCTCCAGGGACAGGGAGCCTCTCATGAGCATACGGATCGAGCAGTGGGCTTCTATCAGCGAACTTGTCCGCATGAGCATCGGTACTAATAAAGGAACATGGTTTGCCAATCCCGCCTTCGGCAGCGATCTCTGGCTCTTAAAAAAAGAAGGAAAGGTTGACGGCCAGACGGCGGGAAATCTTGAGCGGATAGTACGGGAATCTCTGCAATGGCTTGTTGATGATGGTTTAGCCGCTACGGTTAGCTGCGCGGCTGAACGGAACGGAAAAAGCCGGATAGATTACCGGGTAACGGTAACGCAGCCCGATGGATCATCTGTGGAATTGAAGGAGGCGTGGAGTGTCATTTAACCGTGATTCCCTAGCGGCTCTTCTTGACCGCATCTACGCGAATTATACCAGCCTCTTCCGGCCCCTTGATAAAACGCCCCGACAAAATCTTCTTAAAGTTTTCGCTTCGGTAGATGCGGGAATATATCACCAGCTTTTGGGCGATCTGGATTTTTTGGCAAAACAGATATTTCCCGATACCGCCGAGGGGGAATATTTGCGGGAACACTGGTCAAGTAAAACTACGCCGCTTTACGCCATTGCCGCAGCCGGTGAAGTAACGATGAGCGGAATATCCAATAAGTCTATTCCTTCCGGCGTGGTATTCGCGGCGGCTTCCGGGGAACATTACTATCTGGAAAAATCAGGAAAGCTGGACGAAAATGGTCAGGCCCTCATTATGGTAAAAGCGGAAAATCCCGGCCAACAGGGCAATCTTGCCCCTGGGGAAAAGCTCTCCATCATCTCGGCTATCCCGGTTGGTATAGATTCAGAAGCCGTGGTACGCGGCAACGGTATTTCAGGCGGCGCTGATGCGGAATCCGATGAAGAGTATTTGGTCCGGGTACTGGCCGCCATGCGTAACCCTTCCCGGTACGGCAAAAAAGACGATTTTGCTTTATGGGCCAGGGACGCGAGCGCCGAAGTTAGCGCTGCCTGGGAATTCAAAAACTTCGGCGTGTTCGGCGCGATATTGATACAGGTAATAAAAGGCAATCAAATTGATGGCATTCAGCCGGTAGACAATCTGACGGAAGTGATAAATTATATTAGCGAAAATGCGCCGCCTGTTTCATTTGAAGTACGAACCCCGGAGATCATATCTATCAATCCTTCAGCTTCCCTGTTGATTCAGGAAGATTCCCAGGCATACCGTGAACTAGCTGAAAACCGCATGAAAGCTTATATGCAGTTGGTAGCCAAGCCAGGCACACAGATAACAGCGGGAGCGCTGCGCCTTGCTGTTATTGACGGTGTAACAATTACCGGAGCTACGGTCAGGATCGGAGGCAGTACGGCTGGAATCGCCACAACTACAATTTTACAATATCCGTATATAGGGGAAGTAATATGGGAATGACAGTAGCGCCGAGGGCACGGTATGAAAACGCCATAAAAACACTTTTCCCCCAGGGTGATTATTGGGATAAACAGTTTACCGATCCCGAAAGCGATGTTTCGCTTTTTGCCAAAGCGAAACTTGACGAACTGATCCGGTTTCGTGGACGCATGAGCGGCCTGCAAGATGAGAGCCGAATAGAAACCACCGATGAGATGATCGCAGATTGGGAACGGGTCCTGCTGGATAAATTAAACTATGACAAGTCCCTGACGGAACGGCGGCTGCTTCTCAAATCAAAAGAGAATAACAAGCTCAACCGTGCCGAACTGCAAAAAATAGCGTCTATGTTTGGCTTTACTATTGCCAGTATAATCTTTCCTTATCGTCCGGCGTTTTTCGGCTGGAGTAGATTTAATGAACCGGTATATAATCCTGTTGTTTTTTCGGTGTTATTGTTTACCGTATCAAAGGAAAATCTATTTTCGTTTTGTTGGGAAATACTAAAGTCGAATGTTCCGCTCAAGGGTATCGGCAGAATGCGTTTCGGTATAGACCGGATGGTTTATTTTCCACCGCGCTCAAACGGAAATTATGATAAGTATGAAAGTCTTGTGTCAAATTACATAATAAAGGCAAAAAACCTTTTTACTGAATTTGAAACGGCTTTACAAAAAATATTACTTGCAAATCACATACCGTTGTTTTGGTATGCGGAAGGAGGCGAATGATGGGCGGGATGTACCCCAATGACCAAATAATTTCTATGTTTGGTGAAAATATCCGGTGGCCCGGAATGGATGTAAACGGGAAGTTTACCAACGGAGACTTCGACGACCCAGAACAAAAGCCGTCGTTTATGCCGGCGGAAATTATCAACCTGATACTTGATAATTTGGAAGAGGCAATAAAAGCAGCAGGGAATACGCCGAACAACACGGAGATAACCCAACTGGCCGCGATATTGGCACTCAAAGCTCCGCTTGTCAGCCCCGTGTTCACGGGGGCTCCGAAGGTACCTAGCAAAGCAACCGCCGCCACCAGTGATGGTACGCTGATCGCGACTGAGGCGCAGGTCGCGCTTAAAGCCGACCTCGCCAGTTCCGCCCTCACCGGAGTTCCCACGGCCCCTACGGCGGCGGTGAAAACCAATACTGCCCAGCTTGCGACGTGCGAGTTTGCACAAAATGCCGGACACGGGATTGGTGAGATTGTCGTGCAGTACCCGCCTGTTAGCGGTATCCCCATAACGCCGCCTCTACCGGGAGACCTATACGGCGGCACGTGGAGTGAAGTGACCAGTTATTATGCGGGGCGGTTTTTCCGTGCAGCAGGAGGCAATGCAGCGGCATTTGGGACGGCACAGGAGGATAGGATTCGGAATATTACGGGAACCGTATCCGCAGGCGGGACAAATAACCAGACGAGTTCCGGCGTCTTTACTAAATCCAATAGCTCGGCGGACCCACTTAACGGCGGGACTAGTTGGGCGTGCTGGATATTAGATTTCGACGCCTCCCGTGTCGTCTCCACCGGTGTTGAAAACAATCCCGTAAACTACGCAATCCGCTTGTGGCAACGCATAGCATAAATTATAAGGAGTAACAAATGGAAACAGGAGTATTTATCACCTACGACGAAACCTCGCAGAAAATCACCGGGGTTATTAACGGACCTATAGACACCGATTTATTCGGTACCCCGTTTTACACCGATGCTCGGATGTCCGTGCCAAAGGATGCTATCATCCAGGTCGGGGACAAACTATCCTTTTACATGGATTGGAAACGGAAATCAGACAAACAGCTGGTTGACGAAAACCTTATCCAGCATCCCTCGGGGTATGTGTTTGAAGGCGAAGTGCTGCGAAAAATGAACCCGCAGGAACGGAAGATTGCCGGCATTGATCCCCTGGAACCCGGAACAAAAATTGTCGATGGGGAAATTGTTGAAATGACGACTGACGAACGGCACGCCGCAGGGCTCGTAACCGATGAGGAATACAACGAGCACAAAAAGGCAGCAAGCGAAGTGGAGTTAAACAACCGCCTTGCAGC
>BNUX01000027.1 GCA_025997675.1 Spirochaetia bacterium
GGCCGGTTTCAGATCATCAAAAAAGTGCAGAATACCTCGGCGGCGATTTTCTACAATATAAACCGCACTCCCCTGGACAGCCTCGCCGTCCGGGAAGCCATCGGTCACGCATTGGACCTACGCTCCATGGTCAATAATCTTCTCCCCGGTCTCGCCTCGCCCCCGGAAGGGTTCTTTTCCCCCGCTTACGGAGACTTGGTAAACCCCAATGTCAGGAACCCCGCCTATGACCCGGCGCGGGCCAATGCCCTGCTCGAAAAGGAAGGCTGGGTGCGGTCGGGGAACGGCATACGGCAGAAGGGCGGCAAGCCCCTCACCATTACCCTGAGCTACGGGGCGGGCAATTCCGAGGATGCGCTCCTGGCCCCGGTTATTCAGAACGCGCTGAAAGATGTGGGGATCGATCTCCGCCTCAATGCGATGGAAGGGGCGGCCCTTGACGACATCCAGGAAAATAAAAACTACGACATGATCCTTGTGGGGCAATCCTTTATCCCCACGGATGATCCCTCCTTTAATTACCGGCGGGGCTATTGGCACTCGGACAGTTACTATAAAATCTACAGTTCCGCAAAACTTGACGCCCTGATTGATGAACTGGCCGTAACCATGGATACGTCAAAGCGTCGGGATGTACATTGGGCCATTCAAAAGGAAATTATGGATCATGCGCCAACCCTGATGGTATACCACCGGAATAGTATCCGTATCGCCAAACACGGTATCAAAAACTTTGATATATCATCGGGCTGCTGGCACATAAACCGTGCGCTTAAGGATGCGTATTTCGAATAGTGAAACGGTATATCCTTAAGCGACCAGCGGTCGCACGGCTATTTCAATTTGTGCCGGTGTTTTTTGGGGTGACGGCGCTGGTTTTCTTTCTCCTGCGCCTTGCCCCGGGAGACGCCGCGTATATCATGTTACAAGACCGGGGGGTGGATATGTCCGCGGAATCACTGGCAAAGGCCCGTTCTGAATTGGGGCTTGATAAACCTGTCCTGGTACAGTACGGGAGCTGGCTTAAAGCGGTGTTGAAACTAGACCTCGGAAACTCCGTGATGACCCATGAACCGGTTCTCGCGGAGTTATCCCGGCGCTTCCGGATGACCCTCATGCTTACCCTGCCGGCTATGGCGCTGGTGGCGCTGCTGGCCTTTCCTTTAGGGGTGCTTTCCGCAGTGTATCAGGGAAAGATTTGGGATACTATTTGCAGAATTACTGCAATCGCAGCCATGTCGGTGCCCGCATTTTGTGCAGGATTACTGTGCATACTCCTTTTTTCCGTCCATTTAAAATGGCTCCCTTCCTTCGGCGCCGGAACCCCCGCCCACCTCGTGATGCCCTGCTTCGTACTGGCCATCGGTTCCGTCGCCCATTATACCCGGCTCATCCGGTCGGCGCTGCTTGAGGAACTGTCCAAAGAGTACGTCCGTACCGCCAGAGCGCGTGGGGTTAGTCCCGGAAACCTCATCTATGCCCACGCAATGAAAAACGCGCTTCTTCCGGTACTTACCTCACTGGGGATGAGCCTCGCTATGATGCTGGGCGGGGCGGCGGTGGTAGAAAAAGTGTTCAGTTGGCCGGGACTTGGCATGTATCTGATTGATGCCGTTACCCGGCGGGACTACCCGGTGGTCCAGGGCTGTGTACTTCTCTATGCGTTTCTGTTCACCTTTGTGAATCTCGCGGTGGATATACTCTGTATTGTGCTGGACCCCCGGGTAAGGAAGACGGGATGATACAAAAACTGCTTCGTAACCCTCTCTTTATAGCGGGAAGTCTCCTGGTATTTTTCTTTGCACTGGTGGTTATATTCGGTCCCCGGCTTAGCCCCCATGATCCCCTCAAAACAGACATCCGGAATATCCTCGCCAATCCCGGAAGGGACTATCCCCTGGGAACCGATAACCTGGGCCGGTGCATATTCTCCCGGCTTATCGCCGGGTCCAGGGCTACCCTGGGGACTGCCATTACGGTAGAGGCACTGATTCTAAGCATGGGAACCCTCATCGGCGTTATTGCCGGATACCGGGGGGGCGTTATTGACGCAGTGGTACTGTCGATAATCGACATACTTCTTGCCTTCCCCAGCATCATCCTCGCCCTGGTGATAGCGGGCATCCTGGGATCGGGGCTGACCAATCTGATGATCGCCATGGTTTCGGTGTACTGGGTGGAACATGCCCGTGTCGCCCGGAGCATATCCCGTTCGGTCCGGGAAAAAGAATTTGTGCTCTCCGCCCGTGCGTCCGGAAGCGGTCCCGTACGAATTATATGCCGCCATATCCTGCCCCACGTGCTGCCCAATATGCTTGTGTACGGGGCGCTCAATATGGCTTCCATCATCATCGGGATTTCATCAATGTCCTTTATCGGTCTTGGGGTCAAGCCACCGGTGCCGGAATGGGGGGCGCTGCTTTCGGAAGGACGGGGATACATGCGGGAAAATCCCCGGATGCTGATCGTAACCATCGCCTGCATTATGTTCTCGGCGGCTTGTTTTCAATTACTGGGCGAAAGCCTGCGGGATGCGTTGAATCCCCGGACCAGCCATTTACGGTGAGGGTGAGAAATTGTTAGCGGCATATAATGTGCATAAAACCTACCACAACGATGTTCACGCGGTACAGGGAGTATCGTTACGGATTGAGCGGGGCGCGGCGCTGGGACTGGTTGGTGAATCGGGTTGCGGAAAATCGACCCTGGCGCGGCTCCTTTGTTGTCTGGAACGGTGCGACCAAGGGACGGTGGAACTTGACGGCGTAATCCGGAATACCCACGGTAAAGGCGGCGCAGGTTCACTGCGGGATTTTTATAAGCGGGTACAGATCATATTTCAGGATTCAAGCGGCTCCCTTGATCCCCGGCGAACCGTCCGGGAAACACTGGAGGAACCGCTTGATAACTACCAACGCCTATCCCGAACAGAAAAACAGCGAAACATCAGGGAACTCCTTGAGCGGGTTGGTCTTCCCGGTGAAAAGGCCAAACGCTATCCCCATGAACTTTCCGGCGGGCAGCGTCAGCGGGTGGTGATTGCCCGTGCCCTGGCGGTAAATCCTGAGTACCTTATCTGTGACGAGCCCGTATCCAGCCTTGACCCGGAAAGCCGGGACAAAATAGCGGGGCTGCTTTGCGACCTTGTGAGGTCGCCTAGTTTACGGGAACAAAACCGGATAGGGTGTCTCTTTATTTCCCACGATCCTGAACTCACCGCACGAATGACCGATAGTGTCCTGGTTATGTCAGCCGGAAAAATCCTTGAAGCGGGTTACGAGCAATGCTTACCGTATCCGGCCTGACCATCAGTTTTCCCGGTCCCCCCGGAGATTCCCTTGAACCGGTGCGTGACTTCAGCCTTACCCTCCACCGGGGTGAAACCCTGGGATTGGCCGGTCCATCCGGGTGCGGCAAAACGGTTTTCTGTACGGCCCTCATCGGTTTATTGGAACGGCCGGGGTATATCAAAAACGGGATCATCCGCTATCTTCCGGACACGGCAACGACCGAAGAGCAAATTCTGGATTTGACGGCTTTACGTGAAAAAGAATGGCGGCGTATTCGTGGTAAAGAAATTTCCATGATCTTTCAAAACCCTGCGCAGTCCCTGAATCACGCCCGGACTATCGGGAGTCAATTCATCGAAGCTATCCGCGCCCACCGTTCTGATGCGGATAAAAGAACCTGTATCGCAATGGCAGAGGCTATGCTGGAAAACGCCATATTGGTGGAACCTAAAAAGATTATGGCTTCCTATCCCTTTGAACTCTCAGGCGGTATGTGCCAGCGGGTGATGATCGCCATGGCTCTGGTACACAAGCCCGCGCTCCTCATCGCCGATGAGCCGACCACCGCCCTTGATACAAAAAATCAGGACCGGATTTTACAGCTCCTTGTGCGAATCCGGGAAACCTGTCATACGGCGATATTATTTGTTTCACACGATGAAAAGGTCGTTGCCGAGATTGCGGGTAGAAGAATTACTATGCCGCTCCCCCAAACGTAGTTCCTCAATTATTGCGGGCATCTTATTTATGATAACATCAATTTCTTCTTCTGTATTATATTCAGAAAGTGAAATCCGTAATGCACTCCGTGCAATTTTATCATCATAACCCAATGCGGTTAATACATGAGACGCTTCTTTTGACGATGCTGAACAAGCCGACCCTGAACTTGCACAAATTCCCGCTTCATTTAAATTGTTTACTAAAAACACGCTTTCCTTGATTCCGTCAAAAACAAATGAAGCAAGCCCCGGCAGCCGGTTTACCGGATCGCCGGTTAGGTAGGCGCCGGGGATTTTGAGTATATTCTCAATAAGTTTATCCCTATTTGCCGTAATTTTTTTTATTTTTTCCGGCATATCCTCTGTTGCTTCCCCGATTGCCGAAGCCATTCCCACTATGCCGGGGATGTTTTCAGTTCCGGAACGATAGCCTTTTTCTTGTCCGCCACCGGTTAAATACGGCGGCAGCTTACATTGCAGCTTTACATAGAGTGCACCAACGCCTTTAGGTCCGTGAAATTTATGTGCGGACATTGACAGTAAGTCAACCCCCAATTCGTGCACCTTAATTGGCAAATGAGCAACTGCCTGAACAGCATCGGTATGAAATACAATACCGTGCTCATGTGCAACCGTACAAAGTTCTTTTATGGGCAATACGGTCCCAACAACATTATTAGCCATCATAATGCTGATAAAAATGGTGTCATCACGAATAGCCTTTTTTAGTTGTTCTGCGGTGATTTGCCCGTATTTATCAGGATTCAACAGAGTAACTTCATACCCTTGCTTTTGCAGTTTTTCCAAGGTCCGTAAAACGGCATTATGTTCAATTGCGCTTGAAATAATATGGTTCCCTTTACTCTTTTTTGTTTCACCGATACTATGAATTGCCCAATTATCACTTTCAGATCCGCCTGAAGTAAAATAAAGTTCATTATTCAATGCGCCAATTGCCGTTGCGGCCATACGGCGGGAATCTTCCAACGCTTTTTTTGCTTCCTGTCCATAGCGGTAAATCGCCGATGGATTGCCAAAGTTTTCCCTAAAATAGGGCATCATTGCCGCTAATGCTTTTTCTGAAACGGGGGTAGTCGCAGAATTATCTACATAAATTCTTTTTTCCATACTATATGCTCCTTTTGTTTTTTTACAATATTCAGATAGTTTTGTCAATAAATATAAGATACCGGGCGAGAGAAAAGCCCCTGCCGCCATCCCGCTACCCTGTCCTGCTCACCGTGGCCTGACACATGGGCCAGGAAAGGCGCATACTTACATTCGTGGTAACAAGCATCCGTTTCCCTTCCAGGTGGTAAAGCTTTTTCTGTAGGTAATCCTCCAGAACCTTTCGCTGTTCCGGTTCCTTTGCGTCATAGCGGCCGGCATAGGTCTCCAGGGCGTGTTCAAAGGAATCATACACGATTTTACGCTGATGCCGCAGAACCTTAACGTCCGGGTATATGCCCATGGAATACAGGAGGTTAAAAATAATGTTGCTTTCCGGGACAGGGTAAAAGGGCTTGTGGTGCAGCAGAGGCCAGATGTCCATTGACTCCTGATCCCAGCTCTGGATTCCCGCGTGCCAGAAGATAACGATGGTCCCCAGGGTTACCGCCATCATTTTTTCAATACTTGCTTTGAGATCGATCATCCCCATGGAAAAGGACGCGAAGGTAAGATCATAGGGGGGCCGCAGTTCTTCTATGTCAATATCATCCCACTTCTTGTTGATAAAAAGGATATTGTCCATATTTTCAAGGGAAATCTGCTCCCGTAACACCGCAGCCATACCCGGCGCGGGCTCCACCGCCGTAAGGTGGCCGGCGATCTTCGCTACCGGTATGGCGATATTTCCCGGCCCGGCGCCTATGTCCAGAACCCGCCCGCCCGGCTGTATCATGGAACAAATATCGGCGACACGTCCCGTTGCTGCAGGGCTCCGCAGTGAATGGTGAAAATATTCCTTTGCGCGTTCCTTATCCTCCCAGGAATGCCAACATTCACCGCCGCGGCCTGAATCAATATTTTGCCATTGGGCATCTATCCAGAGCTTATTCCAGTCAACCATAGTACCTCCGTAAACAAATAAAAATCAGAAAAAAGACGCCCCTGCCGCAGAGAAGGATTTACGGCAGAGACGACCCAGGCTGCGCGCCGTCCCCGGATGGCGGTCACAGGGACAAGCGCTTGGCCATATTTTTAAATCATTCATATAGTCTCATCGGTCTTCTCCTTAAGACCGTATCACCCGATAAAAAAGCCCGACACCCCTCCCCCCGTATAGGTGAAAGAGAAGAATCGGGCTTCATGCCGTCTAAGTGCGGGATCCATGTCCCGCCGTATTCGATATATTTTATTTATACACCAGGATTTTCTGTTTGTCAATAAAAATTTATCGAATTTCTCCAATTTGGCACTTGACATTTTTTTCATCCTAAGACAAAATGATAATACCGTTGGGCATGAAGCCCTGCGTCTGAAAGTGAACTTTCAAATCAGGAAACCCATGAAGGGCAAACGCCACCTTTGATTTTTATCGGGGTGAAATTTTTTGGAGGTTAGTATGCACGACGGAGAACATGTCCACGAACACACCCACGATGGTTTACACCATCACGAACACACCGACGGTTGCGGTAGTGATCACGCCCACGGGCATCACCATGAGTTTACCGGTCAAGCCGACACGGCTCAAATCAAACACATCCTGGGCTATATGCTTGCCCATAACAGGGAACACGCGTCTGAACTAAGCGGAATGTCGGTAAAGCTGCGCGAATCAGGGCGGGTCGAAGCGGCGGACACCCTGGACGAAGGGGTCAAACTGATGAATTCGGCTAATGAGAAACTGGCGCTCACGCTTACTCACATACCGTAAAAAACGTCAAACCAATTGACGGGTTTTACTTGTGGCACAAACGATAGTCGTTATTGACGGAATGGGCGGCGGAATAGGCGTTCAATTAATCGAAAAGCTGCGGGAAGCGGGAATCAATAATGAAATCGTGGCATTAGGTACTAATTCAGCAGCTACAGAGCGAATGATGAAAGCCGGAGCCAATCGCGGGGCAACCGGAGAAAACGCCATTAAAGTTTCTGTTCGCAGTGCGGATTATATTCTCGGTCCTATTGGGATAGTTATCCCTAATAGTATGCTGGGTGAAATTACCCCATCAATGGCGGAGGCAATTCTTAGCGCTGATGCAAAGAGGATTATCGTGCCACTGCAGCAAAGTCATTTTTTTCTTGCCGGTTGCGAATACAACCCCATAAATAAAACGATTGATCTTGCGGTGGAAGCGATAAAGCAATTCTGCCATTGATACTGACAACTTACCCAGTATTATCGAAAAACGGCGGGCTTTCGTGGCGCCCTCCGCATATAACCTACAACCGGCGGCCCTTAAAAAAGCCCGGCGGTCCGGTCAACGGCTTAGGGACCTGGTGGTCTCGAGTCTCCCAGGATACTACCAAATGTTAAGGCTGTAGAACGTTTACAGAGGCTGTAAAGCCTTTACAGAGACTGTAAAGCCTTTACAGAGGCTGTAGAGTCTTTACAGAGGCTGTAGAGTCTTTACAGAGGCTGTAAAGCCTTTACAGAGGCTGTAGAGTCTTTACAGAGGCTGTAGAGTCTTTACAGAGGCTGTAGAGCCTTTACAGAGGCTGTAGAGCCTTTACAGAGCCGGGCCCCTGGTCCCCGGTTATGAGCTTCGTGCTGAGTTAGGTTGATGTTGCGTACATTTACCGGATGGAATATCAGCAGCAGACGACCGTAAGCTCCTCCTTAGGCAGCCATTTAAGCCGTTCATTCCAGGCAGGCTTGTCGGGGCGGCGGTGGAGCTTGTCAAGGGGAAATTTTGGCAGAGCTCATACCTCTCTATATCCCTCTAATCCCCCCTTGACAAAAAAAATAAAATAGGATTAAATACCATATCGGCATGAAGCCGCATGGTATTTCCTACCTGTTATTTCACGAAGAAATAACAAAATTCTGCCTTAGTATACATTGATTGATCCATGAAGGATCACCGGAGAACATTCATAGTATGGATACCTCCGCACGGAGATGAACTCCCTGAACATATTCAGGAGTTATTGAACAGTGCATGGGTTCTTTAAAAAGGTTTTTCAGCACGAAAAGCCCCGGCTGGGTATTATCGTAATACTCCTTGCCTCGGCGGCTATTGTATCCCTCCTCTTGGGTGTTGGATTCGGTCCGGTACGGGTAAGTCCCGGTGCGGTAGCGAAAATCATCCTCAGCCGTATACCGGGAATGGAACGTATCTTAGGGCATACCTGGTCGCGGCTTGAGGAAAATATTGTCCTCGGGTTACGCCTTCCCCGGGTACTGCTTGGCATGATTGTGGGGGGATCCCTGGCGGTTACCGGGGTAACCATGCAGGCGCTGGTCCGGAATCAACTCGCGGACCCCTTCATTCTGGGGGTATCCTCCGGAGCCGCCGCCGCCGCAACCCTGGGCATGCTCTTTGGCGCTTTTTCCTTTTTGGGAACCTATTCCCTCTCCATAAGTGCCTTCATCGGTTCCGCGGTTACCATCATTTTTGTATACATCATTTCCCGGGTGCGGGGAAGGATTAACATCACCCAGCTTCTGCTGTCCGGGGTTGCTATTTCAATGATCATGGACGGGATAACCCGGATCATCACCCTGAGCGCACCCAATGCCCTGGGACTTCATAATGCTACCTTCTGGATGTCCGGCAGCCTTGCGGGAGCAAAATGGGCGTACCTCACCCTGCCCCTGGTGACGCTTCTTGTCTGTATTTCCGTCCTGATGATCCATTACCGCGCACTAAATCTGCTCCTCCTGGGCGATGAAAGCGCCGGCTCCCTGGGGATCAATGTCGGGCGTATGCAGAAAATGCTGGTACTGGTGGCGTCCCTCATGGCGGGGGTAACCATCGCGGTGAGCGGGAGCATCGGTTTTGTGGGCCTCATGGTTCCCCACTTTACCCGGCTTTTGGTCGGCGCGGATCACCGGAAGGTGCTGCCCATCGCGGCGCTGCTCGGGGGGATTCTGGTGGTATGGGTTGATGTGGCGGCCCGGATGGTTCTTGCCCCCGAGGAGCTCCCTGTGGGAATCCTCACGGCGATCATCGGCGGGCCCCTCTTCATTTTCCTCCTAAAACGCAGGACGAAGGAAAAATAATGACAGAAACACGTTTGCATATTGAGAACATGAGTTTCTCCTACACCGCCGTGGACAATACGGATGAAAAAACTATCCGGGATATACAACTGGATGTACGGAAAGGTGAGTTCGTCGGCCTTATCGGCCCGAACGGAAGCGGTAAATCCACGGTACTTAAAAACCTCTACCGGGCTCTTACCCCGGATACCGGAACCGTTACCCTGGATGGTGCGGATCTGTTTCACCTGAGCCACCGTGAATCGGCAAAAAAACTTGGTGTGGTGGGGCAGGAAAATGACGTTCCCTTTGACTTCCTGGTGGAAGAGATCGTCGCCATGGGAAGAAGCCCCCATAAGAAGCTCTTCGATCTAGAAACAAAAGAAGACGTCCGTATTATTCATCATGCCCTGGAGCATTTGGGGATGGCCCATATGGCCAGGCGTAATTATCAGCATCTTTCGGGGGGTGAAAAACAGCGGGTCCTTATCGCCCGGGTAATTGCCCAGGAAACGGATTTCCTCATCCTTGATGAACCGACCAACCATCTTGATATAAGTTATCAGCTTCAGATTTTTGATTTTGTAAAACGCCTGGGGGTAACGGTACTGTCGGCTATCCATGATCTGAATATGGCGGCCCTCTACTGTGATCGCATCTATGTGCTAAAGGAGGGGGCTATCGTTCTTGCGGGAACGCCGGAAGAGGTGCTGACCCCGCAAATCATCCGGAGTATTTACGGAGTACACTGCGATACGGCAATTCATCCGGCTACCGGAAAGGTTTCAATTACCTACATGCCCGCCGCACTTGCGAGCGGGACTTGAAGGATTAACTGGTGCAATTTCCGGCCTGGCCGGAAAAAAATAGTATTTGGAGGAAGTATGCAGCATTATTATTTTTCCCTAAAGCAAATGGCCCGTGCGAGCCTTAGCTTTGCCGTTGCCCTGGGCTTGTCCCTGGGTAGTCTCTCTTGTTCCCGTTCAAACCCCTCGCAGACCGAACAAGCCCGGACTGCGGCGGCGGACAATTTCACGCCCCTCACCTTTGATAATTACGGAAGAACGATCACCGTAAACGAACGGCCCCAAAGAGTACTCACCCTTGGCCCGAATTGTACGGAGACCTTTGTCGCCCTGGGACTCGTTGATTATATTGTGGGGAACAGCCTCAAAAATCACAGCCGGGGTCCCTTGCCCCAATACGCGGAGGCTTTCAAAAAGATTCCGGAACTAAACTACGGGTCCGCTACCCGGGAGGCGGTTGTATCCAGCGGCGCGGATTTTATCTACGGGCTTGATTGGGAGTTCGGCGCGGAGGGGCTGGAGCTTGATGAACTTGCGGGGTACGGCATCACCGTATACGTGGATTCCGCAAGCACCCTGGAACAGACCTATCAGGAAATCCGTGACATCGGCAAAATCTTTGGCATTGAGGAACGGGCCGAAGCGTATATTGCGGATCAGCAGAGCCGGATCAAGGCGGTACAGGATAAACTGGCGGGGAAGCCTAAGGTGAAAGTTCTGGTATATGACAGCGGCAGTGACGGGGTGTTTACGTGCAGCGGCATCAACTTTGAATCCCTGCTTATCGGATATGCCGGGGGAAAAAATATCTTCGACGATCTCACCGAAAAAGCATGGATCACGGCGAGTTATGAAGAGGTACTTGCCCGGAACCCCGATGTGATCATTATCCATGATTATGATTCCCCTTCGGTGGAAGCAAAGATTCTTGAGATTAAATCAAACGGATCGCTGTCAGAGCTTGATGCGGTACGGAATGAGCGCTTTGTCATTATTGAACTGGAAAGTGTTCTACCCGGGAATCGCCTTGCCTATACGGTTGAAAAGCTATCTAAGGGTCTGTACCCACAGTTATTCTAATCTTGTTCATGCCCCTCTTTTTTGAGGGGCATGAAGTCCATTAATTCTGTAGACGGATACAAGCTGCCGTCCACAGAATGGTTAGAAAAATTTTAGCCCAATTTCGCCTAACTCCCTGTTTTTGGATAAAACTCCCGAGTTTCCTGGTAAAAACATACTGATTTGATGGCCTCCTTATCGGTACATCCGCCGGCTCAATATACGTACCGTATAGATCACCCGGAAGAAAAATACGATATACGGGGGTTAGGAGCGAATTGTTTATTTATTTTTAAAAAAACGCAATTTTCTCTTGACATTTCCGAATTCCCAAGGTATATTCTATTAGGAATGAACGTTCATTCCGCTATTTTAATGTTGGAGGACTTTTATGGGTATTATCGCAATCGTTTTGGGGATTATCGGAACCCTTCCAATAATCTGGTGTGCCGTCCTGGCCTTGGGCCTGTTAGTTGTTGTAGGAGGGTGAAATATGCCTATCCAGTCAAGTAAACGGGACGACCTCTTGAACGCCGCCCTAAAACTCATCGCCGGTCAGGGCTTCCATGCTGCGCCTATGGCCCAAATTGCCGAGGAAGCCAATATCGGCGTGGGAACAATTTACCGCTATTTCAAGAATAAGGACGAGCTGATTAACGGCCTCTACCTTGAAATCCGTAAGCGCATGGCTGAGGCAATCGGCAAAGGCCAGGACGAAGCAGCGCCGGTAAAAGCGCAATTCGTTAAATCGTTGCAAAACCTTATCCGCTATTTGATTGAAAACCCTGAGGAAATACAGTTTACCGAACAGTATGAACATTCTCCGTTCATTACCGATGAGACAAAAGCAGAAATCGAAAAAGTAGCGTCCCCTATTTCGGATTTGCTTACCCGCGCCCAAAAAGAAAAACGGTTAAAGCCCTTACCTTTTCCGGTGCTTATGGCTATGTTTTCAGGCGCGTCAATGGGACTATTAAAAGCATATTTGCAAAAAAAATCGTCCCCTGCAAAAATGAATGAAGCGATTGAGGCAATCTGGGATATGCTTATCCCCAAAAATACAGAAGGAGTAAAACAATGAAAAAGTGTTTAATGGTGAGTGTGTTTCTTTTGGCGGCGTCCCTTTGTTTCGCACAAATAACAGGGAATGTGGAAGTTTACAGCGGAGCCGCGCTGTTTCATGAAACCAGCGGAATGAACGGCCCTGAAACCGTTTATAAATCCGCTTCCGTTTCCGCGGGTATTTCCGGCGGAGTTTATTTTAATGACTCCATTGGACTTAAAACCTATTTGGATTTTCTCATTCCGCTGGCCTTTACCGCCGACCCTGACGGTGGAACTGCGGTAACACGGAATGACTACGATTTCCTTTTGGGAATGGATGAATTTTTCGGCGTTGTTTATAATGTGTTCAAAACAGATCGGCTGAAGGTTCCTATAATGGCGGGATTTCACGGCAAACTGTTCTTTTCCACTATTTCAGATTATTTTACTGCGGCGATAAACAGCGGTATTGGCCTTGGAATCGGCGTAGAATATACCTTTAGCAACAACTGGTATATTCTGGCGCGGGTAAACGGCTCATTTGATTTCCTGGGATTTTCGATAATGACACCGCCGGAAGGCGGCCCGAAATTCGACATGGCGTTGATACGCACCTGGGGATTTGCGCCTCATATTGGCATCGGATTTAGGTTTTAGGGGGGAATTGATGAAAAACAATACTACAAACTTTTCCAAAATGGGCATTGTGCTTTTGCTCATCGGTGTTCTTGGTATTCTAAACGTCATTGGCGATACAGTTGCCTTGATACTGATGATAACACAATCATTTGAAGGTAACGCCTTCTTTTCTTTTTTCTTCCGTGTCTTTGCCGATAAAGGCTTATTTTTAATTGCAATGCCGCTGACGCTGTTTTGCACTGTTTTGTTTTTGGTGTTTATGTTTGGACGCAAATTGTTTTTGTTTCAACTGTTTTTCTTTGCGGCCTGCATTATTGCGCTTGTTCATTTGCTGGTCAATTTGTTTGCCTTATACCCGCTTACCATTTTTGATATTATGATAAGCGCAGGATTTAACGCTTTAGTTACCAGTCTTATTAATCCTATGCTTGGGTTATTACAAACAATGTATACAGCGTTTTTGATAACAGGGATACTTGCTTCATTGGGTCTTTTGATTGTTTGCTTTTTTTACTTCAAACATTCAAAACGTATTGCAGCCTATTTTGGTTCAACTAATACCGTATAGAATATATCGGCGGCATCCCAGTGGAAGTTCCAATCCTATGCTTTGTAAAAAACCTTCGTCCTCCAAAAGACCCGGCGCAGGACAATCGGCGGCAATTTTCCCTTTGTGTAAAAACAATATCCTGCTTGCTATATCAAGCGCCATGTCAAGGTCGTGGCTTGCAATGATTTTTGTACAATTAAGGTTCTTTAACAGATTGATGATATTTTTTCGCGCCTGGGGATCAAGGGCGGCGGTGGGTTCATCCAACAATAGTATTTCCGGCTCCATGATAAGAATTGAAGCAATCGCAACCCGCTGTTTTTCACCGCCCGAAAGTTTGTAGAGCGGCCTGTCGGCAAGCCCGGCCGCTTCAACATCCGTAAGCGCCTTGATTGCAAGGGTACGGGCTTCCTCCGGCTGCATGCCTTTTTTTAATATGCCGAATGCCACATCTTCCCAAACGGTGGGCATAAAAAACTGATTGTCCGGTTCCTGAAAAACAATCCCCGCCTTGCCCTTATCAATACTGATTTCTCCGCTTGAAGGTTTTACACAGGATGCGATTATTTGAAGTAAGGTTGATTTGCCGGAACCGTTAGCCCCTAGCACACAAATACTTTCACCCTTATCTACGGTAAAACTTATATCATCAAGGGAAACAAGGGATGTATCATACACACAGGATATATGGTTAAGGGCTAGTTGGTGCATAGAATTACGATAGAAAATAATAAACTGATTGTCAATAGCGCCGTATCGCGCAGCCTCCAATGAAACAGTACCGTAACCGGAAAGCTGCCGTCGAAACCACGGGCCAACATGGCAACCCACACCTTTCCACCCCGGAGATGGGCGTTGACAAGGGAGCTTGAAAAAACGGCTGATAAGGAACGCCAAATTCCCACATCATTATAGCTGGTATTCCGTAAACGCATTGACTTTTGTGCGGTCCAGAATCGGTCATGTAACAAAAAGATATACCGGTAGGTCAAAATAAAAAGTGAAATGAGCTTATCCGGCGCTTTTAATTTTGTTAATGACGAAGCAATGGCGCTTATGCTCATGGGAATTACAAAGCACATATACATCATCGCCGCTGCATTGATCCTGAGGGTGTAGATACATGCGGTATGTATTGGCGTTCCAAAAGCGACCGGAAGCCACAAGGCAACAGCCATCATGTTTACCGGTATCAGGCGCAAAAAAGTTACCCGAAGCTCACGAAACAAAATCACCATGCTTACCCCTATTGCGGCCGCTAAAACCAGGTCATTTTTTGAGCATACTAAAGCGGCGATGAGGAAGGCGCCGGAGAGAAGCCGGCACCGTCCGTCAAAGCTTTTTAGCAAATCTTTTTTATATTCGAGTCGATCCAGATACATACGCAGGCGCCATTTTTAACAGGAATGCGACTATGAAAACCGATATGAGTCCTTCCACTGCGGCAAGCGGCACATTAGCGGCAAACAAGAGGGCGGCGGTAGCTTTAAGGTCGTTGTCTGAAACCCATAACGCCGTTACTACGATAAGCGTCCCTATCAATACTGCGGCGAAACCCCCGGCAAATGCCCCAAGCACCGGTAGTTTTTTCGGTAACAAGCGGAAAACAGAGAAGGCAACTAAGGCCGATGTTCCCATTGATACCGTATTCACCCCGAGAGAAAGCAGCCCCCCGAACTGAAATAAAAGCCCCTGTAAAAACAGCGCGATAAACAGGGCAGGTACGGCGCTCCAGCCCAGCAGTATCCCCGCAAGCCCCAGAAGCGTGAGATGGATACTTGAAGGACCAACCGGCACATGCACCAGGGAGGCCAGGAATAACACGGCGGAAACCAACGCGGTTTCCGGCAGCTTTGCTACCGGCGTCTTCTTTAAGCCCACGGCAAGGCCGCCCGCAGCAAGCGCCCAGCCCGCCGCGAGAACCGGAGGCGATAATACCCCTTCGCTAATGTGCATTGATACGATCCTTCAACACAAAATGGTAAAACGCAAATACATTGAGGATAAGGCTCAAGCCGAGTATGATTGCGATTAGCCTTGGCAATTTATTGGAAGAGCCCGCGGCTTCCGGCGCCGCCCCGTCAGCCACGGTAACCACTATATCTCCCTTGTGCCCCATGCCATCCGCTGCTTCCAGTCTCCAATCGCCGTTCTCAAAGGGGACAAAGCTAAAATACCCGTCCCGGTCGGCGATGCTTTCCTGGGCCGGCGCGTCAGGGGCCGACGGCGGAAATACCTTAATTTTGGCAAACAACATGGAAGTACCATCCGTATAGGAAAACCGGACCGTACGGACGCCGGGTAGGCCTGTTACGTCGGATACTTCCACACCGTGGGCGAAGGCGGTATAGGGAACGATTAAAACCAACGCCGATACCGCCGCAACACACCAATATTTCATACGCTTACTTCACCGCGAAAACCAGCGTCGCCTTGAGGTTATCCTCATCAACGTCAGATTGTGATGATTTTCTCATATCTCCCGCCTGGAAGATCCACAGGACAGGCTTTTTCATATCAATATGATCAAGCCGGAACGTAACTTCACCATTGGCGTTGGTTTTTGCGGTATGCGCCCAGACATCCATTGTATGATAGTCATAGTAATCCCAGCTCGCCTTGACTTCCCCATTGGGCCAGGGTTGCTTCTTGTACAGTACCCGAATCGTCATGCGTGCATTTCGTTTCATGTCGGCGGGATTATTAAGAGGAATGATCTCAAAATCGTGGCCCAATGGTTGGCTGAAAGTCTTGTCGTTCTTGTTCGGGTTGAGGTACAGCTTCCCCCACTTGGTAAAATACCGGGAGGTTTGCACCGTTTTGCCCGGATTGGCGGCTATCACATCACTCTTTTTGCCGTCGGCGTAGCTGCCATCGGTCAGAATAGAATAAAAGCCGCCTATGCTCCTGAAAACCGCTATTACCGGTGTATCATCAGAGAGCCGGTATTTTCCCTCATACCATACCCGATCCGGGTTCGCTTCCAGCGGGATATTGGCGCCTTTTGCACCGTTCTTATAAACGTACATTTCAACGGTTTCAGGCGTTTCAATCTCTTCGCCCACCGCGAAATAGTGGGACGAAACACCGACAAGGGTGGCGGTGTCACCCGCTTTGTACTCCTTTGACGAATCGCCGGGAATGATAAACGTCTCATGAGCAACGGCAAATCCAGCGAGAACGAGGCTAATACTGAGCAGACAAAAAAACTTCTTCATAACACACTCCTAATATGCGATATAATAAAGAGGCTCCCGCTCCAAACCTTGTTTCGAATAACATTCGATAGACCTCCCAGTCCGGGTTTGGTTAGCGGGGGCTTCTGTACGCACTTAAAAAACCGGCTGAACCCCCGCCGAGGAGGCTTATTTCGAGGACGGAAGTCCAGCCGTTTCTATACCTTCGCAAACCCCTGAAAAAACAAAAAGCCCGACCCCCCCTCTTACCAAATGGGTAAAAGAGAAGTATCGGGCTTCATGCCGTCTATAGGCGGATTTCGTATCCGCCGTTTATACTGTATCTTCCTATAGTTCTTTGGGCCTTACCGAAAATGTTCATCATTTCGGTATATTTTTACTATAACGCCTGCGGAGAATTCTGTCAAGAGGAAATTTGGGCTTTGGGCAAAATATACGGGGAGGTCATCCCCTACGGGGCGGATTTGGTTCAATGCAAAGCGCGTCGGTACCGATCCAAAGCGCATCGGTACCGACACACTTTGGATCGGTACAAACGGACGCCGTCTTGCCACACCCTTCCCCTTGTTCTATGATAGTCCCATGGCGGAAAAGCAGTTCACCGTTCTGGACCTTATTGATATCGATCTAAAGGAACACAATTCCCTCAATCTGCACTGCATTGGGGGCCGGAAGGGACTTAACCGGGAGATCATCAGCCCGGACCTGAACCGCCCCGGCCTGGCTCTTTCGGGCTTTTACGACCTCTTTGGTTACCAGCGCATCCAGCTATTCGGCAGGGGGGAACGGGCCTTTCTGGGTAAACTGGAAGAAGAAGGACGGGATGATGTCCTCAAACAGATGTTCACCTACCTCATCCCCTGCTGTATCTTTACCCATAGCATCACCCCCACCCGGGCTTTTTTTGAGGCCGCCGAGGCCGCCGAATGTCCCCTGCTCCAAACGGATCTGGAAACCACGGAATTTTCCTCCCGGATCATGCGTATCCTCTCCAATATTTTTGCCCCCCGGCAGAGCGTCCACGGGGTGCTGGTGGAGGTCTACGGCCTGGGCATCCTTATCCTGGGGGATTCCGGGGTGGGGAAAAGCGAGACCGCCCTGGAATTGATAGAACGGGGTCACCGGCTGGTGGCGGACGATGTGGTGGAAATCCTCTGCGTCAACGGCAATGTCCTCATCGGCGCCGGGGCGAATAAGATTATCGGCCACCATATGGAAATCCGGGGGCTGGGGATCATTAATATTACCCACCTGTTCGGGGTCCGGGCCATCCGGGAGGAGAAACGGATACAGTTGGTGGTCAAATTGGAGGAATGGAACTCCAAAAAAATGTACGATCGCCTGGGTATGGAGGATGAATTTGCCGAATTCCTGGGGGTCAGCATCCCCAAGCTGGAAATTCCCGTAAAACCGGGCCGGAATATCCCTATCATCATTGAAACGGCGGCCATGAACGAGCGGCTCAAGAAGATGGGGTACAATTCGGCCAAGGAATTCAATCAGAATATCCTCAAATGGATTGAAAGTGACGCTGCCCGGTCGGTATATTTTGGGCAGGAAGATATTATTTAAAAGCAGGTATTGTATGGTTGAACAGATGGTAACGATTCAAAACAGGGCCGGGATTCATGCCCGCCCCTCGGCGCTGCTGGTGCAGACCGCCAAGGATTTCCAGTCCAACATCTACCTGGAAAAGGGAAACGACCGGATAAACGGGAAGTCGATCATGGGTATCCTCACCCTGGGGGCCTCCTATGGGACCGAAATAAAGGTTATCGCCGAAGGGGAAGACGAGGCGGCTGCCCTGGACGCCATGGTAAAGCTGTTTAACAAGAAATTTGAAGAAGAATAGGGCGTTCCCGTGAAGATGGTCCGGACGCGTCCAACATACTCAATCATCAATGTTCGGGGGCTCATTCTTCTCTACGTCCTGCTCTCCATCCTGACGATCCTCTTTTCCCACTCCTTTTTTGGGGACATCCTCCAGGACGGCCGCCCCCCCAGTGTACTGAACATCATCGTGTTTTTTACGGTCCCGGTGGTCCTCCTGGTTTTTATGGCCGTTTCGCTGATGCGCCTCCTGCGGGACACGATTCTCCGCCGCAGGGGGAATAAATTCCAAAACCGGCTCATGGGCTACTTTATCATTACCGTGGCGCTGGCTGCGGTACCGGTTACCATTATTACCATCCAATCGGTGTACGAACTGGTACGCTTCTGGCGATCCATCAATATCAACAGCGCCCTCCAGTATGCCCAGAATCTGGCTATGGAAAACTACTCCATGCATCTGGAACGGTTCGAAATACTCGTCCTTGAAACAGATTTCAACACCCTCATGGCCGATCCAAAGGATACACTGGCTGAATACCTCCGGACCGCCGACCACCGGTCCGCCGGCCTTCGGGCGGTGCAGGACTTCCGGCTGAATGATGACGGAACCTGGGAAAGCCTGGGCTTTCGGGGGGAAAGCGGCCGGGAACTAAACGCCCCCCCATCAAACCAGCAGGGGTTTGTCTCCCGGGAACTCCCCCGGGACATTGATACCGTCCGGTACATCCGGATACCCCGGCGCTCTTTCTACCGGGTTCTTAGCTATTCCCTGGGGGAAGGTTTTGACAAAACAATAGCGGATCTGGAAAACGAGCGGACCCGGTTTGAGGTGATTGATTCCCTGGATCTGAACGTCAAACCCCTGATAGTCTACTATTATGGGGTCTTTCTGCTTCCCACCCTGCTGATGACCATCATTATCACCATCTCCTTTTCCCGGAAGATCACTTCCCCCATCGTGGAACTGGCGGATGCCACCGCCCGGGTGGCGGAGGGCGATTTTTCCATCCAGATCCTCTCCCGGCCCGGGGATGAACTGGGGCGGCTGATCAGCTCCTTCAACGCCATGGTTCAAAACCTGGAAAAATCCCAAAACGCCCTGCTCAAGGCGGAAAAAATATCGGTCTGGCAGACCATGGCCCAGCAATTGGCCCACGAGATAAAAAACCCCCTGACCCCCATCAAGCTTTCAGCGGAGCGGGTGCTGCGGAGATGGCGGAACGAGCCGGAGCGGGTGGGGGAAATCCTGGAAAGTTCCATGCTGGCCATCATCCAGGAGGTGGAGGGCCTTTCCACCATGCTCACCGAATTCAGGACCCTGTCCCGGCCCACGGAACTTTCCCGGGAACACACCCCGATACGGGACCAGATTGAGGAATCCATCGGCCTCTACCGGGGGAGCTATCCGGAGATAGCCTTTGATACTTCCCATGTGGGGGGAGCCATTTTGGTAAAAATGGAAAAGCGCTACTTTTCCCAGATTCTGACCAACCTGATAATCAACGGGGTGGATGCCATGGACGGCAAGGGATACATGGAGATACGGACCGATCTTGTCAAAAAGCGGGAAAGCCGGTATTGTAGATTAAGTATCAAGGACACCGGGAAGGGTATTTCGGCGGAAGAGGGGGCTGAAATATTTACCCCCTATTTTACCACGAAAGAATCCGGCACCGGTTTGGGGCTTCCCATTGTGGAGCGTATTGTCAGCGACCACGGGGGAGCTATTTGGTTTAATTCGGCGGTAGGGCTGGGGACTACGTTCTTTATCGATCTGCCCATTGAAGAGCAAACAGGATGACCATGACAAAAATTTTAATCATTGATGATGAACCGGGTATCCGCAAAACCCTGGCTTCCATATTGGAGGACGAGCATTATCAGGCATTTACCGCCGAAGATGCGCTCCGGGGCCTGGAAATCCTGGGCGAGGAGTCTATCAACCTGGTTTTCCTGGATGTGCTGCTGCCCAGGATGGGGGGCCTTGAGGCGCTGGAGCGTATTCGCAAGGACTGGCCCAGGCTGGAGGTGGTGATGATCTCCGGCCACGCCAATGTGGATATGGCGGTGCGGGCGGTAAAGGCCGGGGCCTTTGATTTTCTGGAAAAGCCCCTTTCCCTGGACCGGGTGCTCACGGTATGCAGCAACGCCCTGACCATGCAGAAGCTCCGGGAAGAAAACCATAACCTGAAAAAAAGCATCCTGACCCACGATGAAATCGTCGGCGCCAGCGAGGCCATTAACCGGGTGCGGAAGACCATCAAACAGGCGGCGGCCAGCGACGCCCGGATACTCATCACCGGGGAGAACGGCAGCGGGAAGGAGTTGGTAGCCCGGGCCGTACATCGCCTCTCCTCCCGTGCGGATAAGCCCTTTGTGGAGGTGAACTGCGCCGCCATCCCGGAAGCCCTCATCGAAAGCGAGCTCTTCGGCCATGAAAAGGGGGCTTTTACCGACGCCGTTTCCAGCCGCAAGGGCCGTTTCGAACTGGCGGACAAGGGCACTCTTTTCCTGGACGAGATTGGGGATATGTCCATGGCCGCCCAGTCCAAGGTCCTCCGGGTCATCCAGGAGCAGAAGCTTGAACGGGTGGGGGGCGAAAAGACCATCGAGACGGATGTGCGGATCCTGGCGGCTACCAATAAAGACCTGGAAAAGGAATGCGCCCAGGGCCGGTTCAGGCAGGACCTCTTTTTCCGGCTGAACGTCATCCCCATTTTCATGCCCCCCCTCCGGGAACGGCCTGAGGATATTGTCCTTCTGCTCCACCATTTCCTCAAGGAACTGGGAACAGAAAAGCTGGAGATGGAGGATGCGGCCCGGGATATGCTTATGGCTTACGAATGGCCGGGAAATGTGCGGGAATTGAAAAACCTGGCTGAACGGATCATGGTGATGGGTTCCGGGGAAACGATCCGGGCCGAAGCGCTCCGGGGGCTGCTGCGAAAAACCCCGGCATCCCTAGAAAGTGTACCAAATTCATTAAAAAAAGCAGAAAATTCTGAATCTGCTACTTTACAAAATCCATTATCCACGGATATATTTAATTTGGGTTATACTGAAGCCAAAGAACTATTTGAAAAGAACTATCTGGAATGGCAGCTTGCGAAGAACAGCGGTATCATTTCTCATACGGCGGAAGCTATTGGTATTTATCCGAGTAACCTCCATGCCAAAATACGAAAGTATAGGCTAAGGACAGAACGATGAAAGGACTTACCCAGAAGCAAAAGGAAGTGCTGGGCTTCATCACGGAGTATATCACGATTCATGCCTATCCTCCCACCATACGGGAGATCGGGGACCATTTTGAGATTTCCGTCAAAGGGGCCTACGACCATGTGGAGGCCCTGCGAAAAAAGCAGATCCTCCGGCTGGGGGATAAGCGCTCCAGAACCATAGAAATCATCAAGGGTGAAACAGATACCGCCTTTGCCGCCGAGCCGATCATTGAGGTACCCTTGCTGGGTACGGTTGCCGCCGGGCGGCCCATTCTGTCCGAAGAGAACCGGGAGGGCGCCGTTCCCATCCATCGTTCTCTTCTAAAGAAGAACGCCCAGTATTTCGCCCTGAGGGTCCGGGGGGATTCCATGGTTGGGGCGGGCATTGTGGATGGGGACATCGCGGTGATTGAGAAACAGGAGACAGCGGAAAACCGGGAGATTGTGGTAGCCCAGGTGGATGATGAGGCGGTAACCCTGAAACGGTTCTTCAAGGAAGCCAACCGGGTCCGGCTGGAACCGGAAAACACCAAGTATAAGCCCATCTATACCCAGCATGCCCGTATCCTGGGCCGCTTGGCCCATATCATCCGCTCCTACTGAGCCGCGTAATGTCAAAGGGAAACTGCCTGCTTTTTCTGGGCCCCGAATTCGGGGAAAAACAGGACGCCATCGCCGAGATCCGGCGGGGCATGCACAAACAGTCAGGTAGCCCTCCGGAGGAAACCTCCTTTTATGCCGGGGAAACGGCGGTAAGCGAAATGGTTTCGGTATTGCGCAACGGCTCCCTCTTTGCGGATGCCCGGCTCATTTTCATCAAAAACGCGGAACTCCTGAAAAAAAAAGAGGAACTGGAACTGCTGGCCTCCTACATGACCGCTCCCCAGGACGACACCACCCTTATCTTCATTTCCGACAACACCGGCCTGGATACGGCTCTGGAAAAGCCCGCCGGCAAGGGCAAACGGATCTTCTGGGAACTCTTCGAAAATAAGAAAACCGAATGGGTGGCTAACTTTTTTCGCCGGGAAGGGTTCAGGATAGACGATGCAGGCATCGAAGCGATTCTGGAACTGGTAGAAAACAACACCGACAGTCTCCGGCGGGAATGTTCCCGGCTCATGCTGTTTCTCGGCAAGGACGCCGTGGTGGGGGAAGCGGAAGTGGAAAAGTGGCTTTCCCACACCCGGGAAGAATCGGCCTTCACCCTTTTTTCCCGCATCGCCTGCGGGGACTTGAACCGGAGCGTAGAAATCCTCCACACCCTTCTGACCGCTAAGGAAACCGGAGTGGCCATCCTGGGGGTCCTGGCCTGGTGCTTCCGTAAGCTCCGGGACTATCTGGCCCTCACCGCCAACGGTATGCCCGACGACTTTGAGTTCAAGAAAATCGGCCTGGCATCAAGCAAAACCCGCAGGGACTACGCCGCTGCAGGCCGGCGTTATGGAGCTGCCGGGGCGGATAGGCGCCTGGCACTTACCGCAGAGTTCGACCTGCGTATACGGTCAAGCGGGTCGGCCTTTGAAGAGATTTTGATGGATCAGTATTTATGTGCGATCATGGGGAAGGGATAGCTTCAAGCCAAGGATTGAAATTCCCCTTGGTTTTTCAGATATTGTCGAAGTGCTGTCATGGTGTCATTCCAGCCATTCATTTTGTTTTCCATTCCATCCATTTTGCTTTCCATTTTATCCATTCTGTCACTAAAAGAACGAAATTCACCTCTCAGCTCATAAAAATTATTTGATAAGTCATCAACCTTCCTGACTATCTCTTTATAGTCATCTTCTCTCTTTTCCAATATTTCAACTTTACTAGCCAAAACAACATGTTCGGCATGGTTGTGGAAAAAGGAATGAAAGGCTGACTTTCCAACTGATAGTACGGCATTGTTCATGAGTTAAAGGTAGTCTATAGAGAACCGTCTGTCAAGTGACAAATGTAATAAATGAGTTCTTTTGACACAAATATCCCCCAAAAGATCTATCATCTTACAAACTCCCCTCATAAACGATTTTCTCTTTCCCGTCCAGGGTAACCGTAAGCCGTTCCTCGATCCGTTTCATCGCGTCCGGGACCCGGGCTATGAAGGTCACGTTGGGGTTGATGAGCCGGATCATTTCCTTGGAAAGCACCGTGTTGCCCTCAATGATAATGCCGTCTACGATGCGGATGATGGGGGTGAAGGATTCGTCCAGGGTGTGGGTCAGGAGGATTTCCCCGCCGCCGTTTCGTAAGAGGCGGGAGGCGTCATCCAGGGTGGCGGCCTTGAGGATACGGCCGGTACAGCGGCCGCCGAACCCGGCCAAGCCCCGGCCCAGGATATTGCCGATCACGTGGACACGGATGCTGTTGGTGGTAAAGGGTGAATTGACGGGAATACCTGCGGTAACCACCACCTTATCGGCGTTTTTAACGTACCCCTCCCGGAGAGCCGAAGCGATGGCCCCCTGGATCACGGCCTCCGAATCATCCTCCTCTTTGACCTCCAGGGGAATGACCCCCCAGTAAAGGAGGAGCCTGCGCCGAACCTTTTCGCTGGTGGAGGCTGCCAGGATGGGACGGCGGGGACGGTGTTTACTCACCATCTGGGCGGTAAGGCCGCTCACGGTGGGTATGATAAGGCAGGCAGCGCCCACCCGGTCCGCAGTATAGGATGCGGCGTTGGCGACGATGTGCCCCAGGTCACTCTCGTCCCGTAGAGCCTGGCGGCGTTGCTCTAAGGTTTGCTCATAGGCATCGGATGCCTCCACCGCACAGGCGATGGCGTCCATCATCTCCACGGCCAGGCGGGGGAAGTCGCCGTTGGCGGTCTCCCCGGAGAGCATTACGCAGTCCGTACCGTCCAGAATAGCGTTCGCCACATCGGCGGACTCGGCGCGGGTGGGCCGGGGGTTATGGGTCATGGAGTCCAGCATCTGGGTGGCGGTGATCACCGGCTTCCCCTCATTATTGCAGAGGCTGATGATCCGCTTTTGTTCCAGGGGTACCCGTTCCGGGGGAATCTGTACCCCCAGGTCGCCCCGTGCCACCATGATCCCGGCGGACACCCGGATGATTTCTTTAATATTGTCCAGCCCTTCATCGTCCTCGATCTTCGCGATGATCTGCATATCCGAGCCGATATCCGCCAGGTACTTCTGCATGGCGGCAACATCCGAGGCCCGGCGGATAAACGAAGCGGCCACATAGTCCATACCCTGCTCATGGCCGAATTTGAGATCCGCCCTATCCTGTTCCGACATGGCCGGAAGCCGGGTATGGACACCCAGGATATTGACGTTTTTTTTGCTTCCCAGCTCTCCGCCGGCTTCCACCCGGCAGCGCATGATCCTGCCATCCAGGGAGAGCACCTCCAGGGAAAAGAGCCCGTCGGCAATGAGGATATGTGCACCGGGGCGGATATCCTCCGCCAGTCCGGCATAGCTCATGGTGATGCGCTGCGGCGTAGTGTACGCGCCCTCTTCACCGTACAGTATTACTGCGTCCTTTTGGGCGATCACCTCAATGTTGTTCCCGGGGATCAGGGTGACGGTTTTGTCATCCTGAATAAGGCCGGTACGGATCTCCGGCCCCTTGGTGTCCAGTATTAGTGCCACCGGGGTTTTTTCGGTGGCGGCGGCCTCCCGAACACGGGCGATCTGTTTTTCCGCATATTCATGGGTTCCGTGGGAAAAATTGAACCGGGCCATATTCATCCCCGCCCTGATCAGGGAACGGATCATCTCCACCGACTCAGTGGCGGGTCCCATGGTACAGATAATGTGGGTGTTTCGTAAGGATTTCATAGTTTACTCCCCCTGATTTCTGGTTACTATATTGTCATTTCAAATGAAGGTCAAGGGAATTGTGGACCTATGGACATTTATAATGGTAAGGGGTATAAGAAACTATGAACAAAGTCTTAAATGAAAAGATTGTGGAAGCCTTTTCATCGGTACTGCCAATCACCGTGATTGTGCTTATCGCAAGCATTGTCTTCGTGCCCATGTCTGCGGGAATCATCATCATGTTCCTGGTTGGCGCGGCGCTGCTCATTATCGGCATGGGGTTCTTTACCCTGGGGGCCGACATGGCAATGATGCCCATGGGCGAAGGTATCGGCGCGGAGCTCACCAAGGGGAAGAGCGTATTCCTGGCGGTGGGGATCAGCTTTTTGATGGGGGTCATCATCACCATTGCTGAACCGGACCTGATGGTGCTGGCGTTGCAGCTTGCCAAATCGTTGAACATCTGGACGCTTATTGTAACGGTGGGATTGGGTGTCGGCTTATTTATGGCAATAGCGGTGCTGCGGGTCATTATCGGCGTGCCCCTGCGCTTCCTTTTGCTGTTCTTCTACGCCGTCACCTTTGCCCTCGCCTTCTATATGGTGCGCCATGGTAATACGGCCTTTGTCCCGGTGTCCTTTGACTCTGGCGGCGTAACCACCGGCCCGATTACCGTTCCCTTTATGCTGGCAATGTGCGTCGGCGTCGCGTCCCTAAGGGGTGATAAGGGCGCCAAAAGTGACAGTTTCGGCTTTGTCGCCCTGTGCAGCATAGGCCCGATAATGGCGGTAATGGCACTGGGTGTGGCTCTGCAAATCACCGAGGTGCCGCCGAACAGCCTGGAACAAGACAAGATAGAGGCCATTGCCGGTTACACCGACCGGGATGTGGTGGAGCACTTTCTCTTCGAATTCCCCGATACAATAAAAAATGTGGGAACCGCACTGGGGGCAATACTGGTCTTCTTCTTCGTTTTCCAGCTTGTTACGCGGCGCTATCATAAGCAGCAGCTCGCCAGGATACTCGTCGGCTTTGTCTACACCTTCATAGGGCTCGTGGTATTCCTCACCGGGGTGGATGTGGGCTTTATTCCCGTGGGAAGCCTCTTCGGCAGCGAACTCGGCGCATCCCCTATCAAGTGGGTGCTGATACCGCTGGCTATGATTATAGGTTACTTTATTGTAGCCGCCGAGCCCGCAGTACATGTGTTAAACAAGCAGGTTGAAGATGTGTCCCAGGGCGCCATCACCCAAAAAGTTATGGCCCAGGCCCTCGCCATCGGTATGTCCCTGGCTCTGGGTATCGCCATGGCGCGTATCCTTTTTAACGTCAGTATTTTATACATCCTCGTTCCGGGGTATACATTCGCGCTGATACTTACCTTCTTTGTGCCGCCGATTTTTACCGGTATCGCCTTTGACTCGGGTGGTGTATGTTCCGGTCCCATGACCAGTACCTTCCTGTTACCCTTTGCCATCGGCGCATGTGCCACCGCCGGACGCATGGAGGACGCCTTTGGTATTGTAGCTATGGTTGCAATGACGCCATTGGTCGTTGTCCAGCTTTTGGGACTCATCTACCGGAAACAATTTGTTACGATAGAAGCCCCCGGGACCGGGGTGAGCATGGACGGTGTGGTTGTCTTTGAGGAGGCTTACTTTTATGGCTAAAGCAATAACGGCAACAAAGGATCAGGTTCGTCTCAAAGCTCTTTTCTTCATTGTGGACTGGGATAAATTGAATGTGGTATCCGAAGTATTTGTAAAGGAAAGCTGCCTGTTGAGTTTTGTCAGCAATGGCCGCGGGACCGCAAGTTCGGAAATCATTGAGCTCCTGGGGCTCGGGAAAACAGATAAAGCGGTGTTCACCTGCCTTGTGCAGAGCACGGATACGCCGCATATTATCCAGGCGGTTCGCCGCGTAATGGGAGCAGGGGGCGCCGGCGCCGGTATCGCATTTTCAGTCCCCCTCGGCGGCGTAACTACCCGTATTTTTACTATGTTTGATGAGGCCGTCATGGAGACGGGGCCCGTGTTGCAGGCTGGAGACGATACGTCAAATACTAAGGAGGACAAAATGATGAACGCTATTGAAATAAAAAACGAGATGATTATCTCGATATTAAACAGAGGGAACAGTGACGCCTTTATGACGGAGGCACGCAAGGCGGGCGCCCGGGGCGGTACCGTTATCAGCGCCCGGGGTATTTCGCAGGAGGTGATGAAAAAGTTCTTCGGCATTTCCGTACAGGATGAAAAGGAAATTATCTTCATTCTGGCGGACAAAGATACGGCCGTCCCCATCATGAACGCGGTAAACTCCGGCTTCGGCGCTTCATCCAAGGCCGCCGGGGTGATTTTCTCGCTGCCCGTAGACCAGGTGATGAGCCTTAACGCACTTTCGTAGGAACTACGCCGTTTTCCTGTACACCCCAAGATAGTCCACAAAGGAAATCAGGGAGATTACCACGGAAATGCAGAGGAAGCCCCAGGCGATATAACGGAAAATATTGAAATAGGAGCTTTCGATCCCCCACAGGCGCTGAACACTGGAGGCAAGGAGGGAGGCTATCCCGGTAAACATGTAGGCGAACGCCTTAATCTTTCCCCCCTTCCGGGCGCCCATGGCGACGCCCTTTTTTAGCATCAGGTTCCGCAGAAAGAGGATGCCGAATTCACGGTAGAGAATGATGAGGAAGGGGATCACCGGGAGGATGCGGTCCGCCACAAAGCAAAGGAAAAAGGTGAGCCACACCAGGGTGTCCGCAAAGGGGTCGAAGAGTTTGCCGAAATCGCTCACCTCCTTACGGCTCCGGGCGACTTTGCCGTCGATGAGGTCCGTGAGTTCGGTGATGAAAAAGAGCGCCCAGAGAACCGGGACGATCCAGTGCCCGGCAATGGGGAGCATATAGACAATAAAAAAACAGGGCGCCAAAATGAGGCGCAACGCGGTAACTTTATCAGCTAAGTACATGAAGGCAGTATGCAGCCTGGCTGGAGGTTTGTCAACAGCATATTCATTGACAAATATATCCTGCCGGATGTATGCTAAAAAGCATAAAATACCCCATTAGGGAGGCCGTAAATGGCAAAAGTCGAGTTGAAGAACATTTGTAAGGTGTATGAAGGGAATGTCCGTGCCGTAGACAATGCCAACATCACCGTCGAGGATAAGGAGTTTGTTGTATTCGTAGGGCCGTCGGGGTGCGGGAAGTCCACCACCCTCAGGATGATCGCCGGTTTGGAGGATATTTCCGAAGGGGAGCTCCTGATTGACGGGGAGCAGATGAACGATGTCCCCCCCAAGGACCGGAATATCGCCATGGTCTTCCAAAATTACGCACTGTACCCCCATATGTCGGTATATGAAAACATGGCCTTTGGGCTCCGTATCCGGAAGCTGGACAAGGCGGAAATTGACCGCCGGGTCCACGAGGCTGCCAAGATCCTGGATATTGAAAAGTTCCTGGAACGCAAGCCCAAGGCGCTTTCCGGGGGCCAGCGCCAAAGGGTCGCCGTAGGACGGGCTATTGTCCGTAACCCCAAGGTATTCCTCTTTGACGAGCCCCTTTCCAACTTGGACGCAAAACTCCGGGTGCAGATGCGGGTTGAATTGTCGGACCTCCATCACCGGCTGGACGCCACCATGATCTACGTGACCCACGATCAGGTCGAAGCTATGACCATGGCCAGCAAAATCGTGGTTATGAAGGACGGGCGGGTCCAACAAATCGGCTCCCCCCTGTATCTCTACAACCATCCGATCAACAAATTCGTGGCCGGATTCATCGGGTCCCCGCCCATGAACTTCCTCACCGTAAAGGTGACCGAAAAAGATGGTTCCGTCGTTTTGGAAGAAGGCTCTTTCGAATTGAAACCTTCGGCGGAACATACGCCCTATCTTAAAAACTACGTGGGGAAGGAAGTTTACTTCGGTATCCGCCCGGAGGACCTGGATTTTGTCGAAACCCCGGCGGCGGAAAACAACATGAAGGTGAAGGTCGAGGTGGTTGAACCCCTGGGCGCGGATATCCACCTCTGGCTCAAAACCGAAACCCAGCCCTTGGTGGCCCGGACCGGACCGAGCCACGCCTTTACCATTGGTGAAACGATCAACCTGGTTCCCCATCCGGACAAGGCCCGGTACTTTGACAAGGACACGGAACTTTCCATCCTGAAAGAGCTGGACGATAAGGCGAAATAGGACAAAAGAAGTTTATTACAATCCGCTAAATTCAAACCATCGAGCAATCAGATTCCCAAGCCACTGAACAACAAAGGGCTTGTCCTGTGCCCATTGGGATAGCATGTACCCCGTCTTTTGAAAAAATGCGTTGAGGTAGAAAAAGCGTCCAAAAATCATCAGTAACCCAACCGCAATAAGAAAGATACCGCTGATAATTCGTATTACGGTCATTGCGCGTTCGATTTTGGCAATAACACCCAGCAATTTGCCCCAGAAAAATGCGGCAAAAAGAAAAGGTAACCCCAGCCCCGCCGAGTATACAACAAGGTACACGGCGGAAAGCGCCATTGTTCCGCTTTGGCCTGCCAAGAGCAGGATGCTGCCTAAAAAAGTTCCGACACAGGGCGTCCAGCCCGCGCCAAAAGCGACGCCAACTAAGAATGGGTGCAGCAATGAAGTACCGGTGCTTGCAAGGATTGAATGTTTTGGGGTACAGGTTTCGCAGGTTTTTTCTACGCTATATTTAAGAAACGGTATAAAGTTGAATATGAAATTCACGCCGAGTATGCAGACGATAGAACCGGCGATAATGCTCAGTATTTTAGTAAACCCGCCTATTACGACGATAAAGCCGTAGAGCAGTAAACTTATTATCACAAATACAAGGGTAAACCCTAAAATAAAAAACAGCGTGTCAACAACGAGGGTTCTGCGCCTTACCAGGGTCTCTCCCGCATGATTGCCGCTTATAAACACTAAATAGGTGGATAAAAGCGGCAATACACAGGGCGAAAGAAACGATAACAGGCCGGCGATAAAAGCGGTAACGATTGAAAGATTACTGTCCATTACGCAGCAGCGCCTCGAATGCGGCTATCATACCCGGGGTGTTCCAATTTCTCCCGCCAACAGAGGATATAATTATTTTGCCGTCCCGGTCGATTATATAGGTGGTTGGTATTGCCTGAATATTATAATCATCACTCACGCTGCCGTTGGTATCAAGGGTGGTTGTAAAGGTGAGTTTATTCTTCGTCAAAAATTTCTGCACCTCCTCGCTGCTCTCCATTATGTCCACCGACAAAAACACCAACCCATCGTTTTGAAAACGTTGATGGAGTATTTCCATCGACGGCATTTCAGCCCTGCACGGCGGACACCAGGTGGCCCAGAAATTCAAAAAGACCACCTTCCCCTTCAGGCCGCTAAGGGTTATCCGGTTCCCGCCGGTTGCATTTACGGTATTCAGGGTAAAATCCTTTGGCAGTCTTTTTTCCCGCAGCACCGGCAAGCCTGCTTTCGAGAACGCGTCTTTTACCGCCGCGGGCAAATCCATCGGGTCGGCAAATGCGATAGAGGGCGCTAGAAGCACGAAGGCGATTAGTAGTATACGTTTCATAGGATTCTCCTTCTAAACCGATTCAGTTTATCCCAATAATTTTTTTATATCAGATTCAATGATTTCAGGTTTTTTATCTGGCCCATAACGTTTTACAACATCGCCGGATTTATCAACCAGAAATTTTGTAAAATTCCATTTTATATTTTTTGAGCCCAATATGCCTTTTTGTTGGTTTTTCAAAAAAATATATAATGGACTTTCATCATCCCCATTGACATTAATTTTAGCAAAACGAGGAAATGTCGTATGGTATTTTAATATGCAGAAATCATTAATTTCCGATTCAGTTCCCGGTGCTTGATGCCCAAATTGATTACAGGGGAAATCAAGTATTTCAAAACCTTTATCCTTATAATCGTCATATAATTTTTGTAAACCATCATACTGAGGTGTAAAGCCACAGCCAGTTGCTGTATTAACAATTAGAAGAACCTTTCCATGAAACACATTCAAAGAAACTTCTTGACCATTTATATCTTTAACCAAAATATCATAAATCCCCATTGGAATCCTCCTGCCAAAAATTGTTTTCACCACCTTAAATAAGGCTTCTGTTAAATTTGCTTTATATCAATATTTTTGTCAACCCATTTCCGGTATATTTAATCATATTGCACTCACCCCGGTCTCATCGTTCTTATACCGCAGGTCAAATATGCTTAAATCCAGCTTTTTGCAGATCCACCGGGAGAAATAGGCCCTGACTTTTATCTGCGTTTTTGTATCTTGCCATAATATTGAATGATAGTATTACTGTGTCAATACTTTTTCAGCAGCTTGGTTATGTGCAGTACGCCCGTACTTTTATATCTTTATTTTTCTATCGGACTCTGAAATGTTAAATAAACAAGGTCTAAATCCTTGTTGTCTATTTTTAAGGAATAAGCCTCGGAACTGTCATTTTTAT
>BNUX01000028.1 GCA_025997675.1 Spirochaetia bacterium
GGGGGGGTGTGGGGGGGGGGGGGGGGGGGGGGTGGGGGGGGGGGGGGGGGGGGGGGGGGGCGGGGGGGGGGGGGGGGGGGGGGGGGGGGGGGGGGTAAGTTGTTGCTATATAAGGAATTACGTGAACATGTCAACAGCTTCATACACTTTCCTCCCGTTTGGTATCATTGCGGGGCTTCACCTGAAACCCGATTATTTAATACTATATCGTAAGCCGACAAAATAATCAAGTACTTTTTTCTTTTTTATTTAAAAAGCTCAAACTTCCCTGAAAGAAAATCCTCAAGCCCAAAATTAGCGCTTCCAACAGTGAACAGCAAGGCGTGAGGGTACTTTTTCTTGAATTCAATACTGCCCCCAGTCTTTTTTACCCTGCCGCTCATACGTAAAACCCCCGCTCCAAATTACTCATTATATTGAGTAATTTGTAAATGTCAATTAACCGTCAGGGCATCATCAAAGGCAACATCCGACGGGCTAAAGTTTATGCCCTTGACATACGCGCAGGCTTCCTTCGCCCCGAATTCCCGTTCCATACCCGTATCTTCCCATTCGACGGAAAGGGGCCCCGTATAGCCCGCCTGGTTTAACTCACGGATAATGCCGTCAAAATCGACATCGCCATGCCCAACGGAAACGAAGTTCCACGCACGGCGGGTATCACCAAAGGTAATAAAGGAACCGAGTATGCCGGCCTTTTCGTTTTTGAAAAGTTTCACATCCTTCATGTGGACATGGTAGATTTTTTTGGCGAAGTCACGGGCAAAAACCAGTTCGCTGACCCCCTGCCAGAGAAGATGGCTGGGATCGTAGTTGAGCCCCAGCGTAGGGCGGTCGCGGAACAGCGCAAACAGGCGCTCCGTGGTGTAATAGTCAAAGGCAATTTCCGAGGGATGCACCTCCAGGGCAAATTTGATTCCACATTCGTCAAAGACATCGAAAATCGGTGACCACAAATCGTAGATTTTCTGAAAGCCATCGTCGATCATTTTGCCGGAGGTCTGGGGATAGGAATACCACCGCGCCCAGATGGGGGAACCGGTAAAGCCGTTCACCACCTTTACGCCGAACTTTTTTGCAGCCCGGGCGGTATCCTTCATTTCCGCAATGGCCCACTCACGTATCTCCTTTGGTTTGCCGGCGAGACGTGCGGGGGCGAAGTTATCCAGCCGCTCGTCCCACACATCCCCCACACACTGCCCCACAAGGTGTGCGCTGATTGCCTGGCATTGAAGCCCGTGTTTTTTCAGGGTGTCCCAAATATGGGGAATGTACCCATCGTCCTTCAGCGCCTTCTGTACATCAAAATGGGCGTGAGTTGCCAGTTCCAGCCCATCATAACCCCAGGACGCAGCCTTTGCCGCCAGGGTGGGCAGGGGCATATCCCCAAATTGACCGGACGCGAGTGTTACTATTCTGCTCATACATTCCCCCTACTTTATTTCCACCGGCTTTTTCGACGCCGCCGATTCATAGATCCCGTCTATTATGCGCATCAACAGCAACGCCTCCCCCGGTGTATTGAACGGCTTAGCCTTACCTTCGATGGTTTCAATAAAATTCGCCGCCATTCTGGTACGCCCCATGGTCTCGTCCTTTTCCGTGATGATGTCCTGATTCACCTGGTTGCCATTTTCTTCCAGGTAGAGGCGGCAGCTATCAATACAGGTAGCGTCAATGCCGTCAATGCCGAAGAGCCGCTCCACCTTGCCCCCGGCCTTCTGTCCCTGAAACACCACCGATACGAGTTCCCGCTCGTTCATCTCCGCCCAGGAATTCCGGATGCTAAGGCTCTGCCCGCTTTTAAACGTAAGAAAGGCGTGGCAGGCCGACTCCACATCGGTGGTACCCCCGGCGGTATCCGGCATACCCCAGGGGCCTTTGAAGGCCGGGTTATCCATAAAGTCGTAGAAGGTTGAGGCCAGGACCCAGGCCGGTTCGGGGTAGCCCATAAAGTACAGGGCAAGGTCTATCATGTGAACCAGGTCTATCACCGGGCCGCCGCCGGACATGGCTTTGGTAGTAAACCAGCCGCCGAAGCCGGGAATCCCCGCCCGCCGTATCCAGGAAGCCTGGGCGGAATTAATCCTGCCGGCCTTGCCGTCCTTAATGTACCGGGACATGGCCTGGGATTCGGGACGGGCGCGGTTATTAAAATCGAACATCAGGACTTTGCCGGATTTTTTTACCGCCTCCGCCATTTCCGCCATTTCAGCGGCGTTCAGCGCCGGCGGCTTTTCGCAGAAAACGTGTTTCCCGGCCTCAAGCGCCTCCAGTACCAGCGGCTTATGAAATTTGTTTGGAGTGATAACAGAAACCGCCTGTAGTTCCGGTTCCCCCGCAATCATGGCGCCCAGGGTGTCATACACCTTAGGGATACTGCGTGATGCGGCATAGGCCCTGGCCCGCTCTCCGGCCCTATCCGCCAGGGCTATTACATCCGCCCCCGCATTCCTGAACCCCGTGCAGTGATAATCCGCCATACCCCCGGCGCCGACGATACCAACTTTAATTGCCATAATTACTTCTCCTGTTTTCTTCTACGCCGTCTAATCTTTCGAAGGCCGCTTGATCATTTGAAGGGCAATTGCCAGCAGCAGGATTATGCCCTTAACCGTATTGTTTACCGTGGTACTCAGTTCAAATGCGTCAATGATACGGCTAACCTGGGTAAACGACAGGGTACCAAAGATGATCCCCGCCACATGCCCCTTACCGCCTGCCATGCTGATGCCCCCCAGGACGATGCCGGCAATGGCAAACATCTCGAAGCTCTGGCCGGTGGTCGCCGGGGACACGCTGCGGTTCATCGCCAGATTAATGAACGCCGCAAAGCCCACCAGGAGACCGCAAATCGCAAACAGGCTTACCTTGAGCCATTCGGTGTTGATACCCGCAAGCCGCGCCGCCTTTGCGTTACTGCCCAGGGCGTAGATTTTCTTGCCGTACTTGGTCGAGGTACACATATAAATTTCGGCGAAGGCGATGAGTAAAAACATCAACCCTACGATGGGGAAACTAAGGACCGCCGAATTTCCAAAGCCGTAGTGGAAGGTACTGAAGGTGGAAAGGGTGGAGTTAAGCTCGTAGAGTTTTGAGTCGCTGATGTACAGTGCCATGGAGCGGAAGATCAGCATGGTGGCCAGGGTAACGATGAAGGGCGGCATCTTGGCGATACCCACCAGGAGGCCGTTGATGAGGCCCGCGGCAATGCCCATACCAAGTGCGCCGAGCAGGGTTAAGAGGGGGCTGTTGGTGGCGTTGTACACATAGGCGCTGAGACCGGAAATGAGGACGAGGCCGGAGCCGACGGAAAGGTCGATGTCCCCAACCAGGATAACCAGGGCCATACCGAAACCGATGATGCCGATCACGGCGCTTTGCCTGAGTACGAGCATTACGCTGCCCCAGGTTATATTTTTTGCGACAATAATATAGGCAATTTGTATGGCGATAAAAATTACCACATAACTATAGCGGCTCCACAAATCCAGAAGCTTGTCGCCGGCTTTCTCACCCCGCACGGCAAGATGTATAACAGGATTATGGTCACTCATGAATATCTCCTCCTTAAAATCAACCCACTTTTTGTTCAGACGCCGCGCCGGTGGCGTGCAGCATTACGGTGGTTTCGTCAATTTCATTCCTGCCCAGGATCGCGTGAATTCTTCCGTGATAAAATACCACACATTGGTCGGCCACTTTTTCAATTTCCGGTATCTCCAAGGTATTGACCAGGATGGTTTTTCCCTGCTCGGACAGTTGCAGTATCAGCTTGTAGATTTCACCCTTGGCCCCCACGTCAATGCCCTGGGTAGGGTTGTCCATGAGGAAAATATCAGCATTGGTGTTGAGGAGCCGGGCAAGAATTATTTTCTGCTGGTTGCCGCCGGAAAGGCTGGTGATAAGTTCACTGTGCCTGTTGGCCTTTACGTTGAGAAGTTCTTTATAATCCTGATATTTTTTCACTTCCCGCTTCTTGAAAATGTGGGGCTTGAAGGCGGAAAGGGTGTGCTCCGAGATGTACTCGTTTTCCAGAAGCTGCATGAAGGGCAGGATGGAGTTTTCCTTGCGGTTAGTAGGCACCATGCCGATACGGGCCGCCTTCATCGCCCGGTGTATGCCGAAGTTTTTCAGCGTCCTGCCGGAGACGACCATCTCGCCGGAACTGAAGGACGATGCGCCGAACATCGCCTGCATCAGGTTACTTGCGCCGGAACCGGCCAATCCCGTAAGCCCGATAATTTCCCCCCGGCGCACCTTTAGGTTGATGTCGCTGAAACCGTTCCCGCTGCAGGAGCGAAGTTCCAGCACCACATCGCCGAGCTTGCGGGAAGTGTAGGTTCCTTTATCTGAAATCTCACGGCCAACCATAAGACCGGTAACTTCCGCCGGTGTCGTTTCACTGATGGTTCCCGTTTTAATATGCTGCCCGTTCCGCAGTACCGTGTAGCGATCGGCAATGGTAAAAATTTCGGGCATCTTGTGGGAAATAAAAACAAAGGCAATGCCTTTTTTCTGTAAACGCCGTATTATAGAAAAGAGGTGTTCAACCTCCGAGGTATTCAGTGAAGTGGTAGGCTCATCAAGGATGATAATTTTCGCGTTGCCATCCAGGGCCTTGGCAACTTCCAGGAGCTGTTTTTTACTGGTTTCAAGGCTCGCAACCAAGGCCTTAGGATTTATATCCACACCCAGTTCCGCAAAAAGCTCGTTGGTCCGCGCAATCATGGCGCGTTTATTCAGGGTGCGTGTCTTATAAAGAATTTCCTTGCCTAAAAAAAGATTTTCAAAAACAAGCAGGTCATTAAAAAGATTGAGTTCCTGATGAACGAAGGCAACCCCGGCCTTTTCGCTGTCCGTGACCGAATGGTTTTCCAGCTTTATGCCGTCCACTTCGACCACACCGGCGTCTTTGGGGAAAACGCCCCCCAGGATATTCATCAGGGTTGACTTTCCCGCGCCGTTTTCCCCCAGCAGCGCGTGAACCTCGCCTTTCTCGACTTCCAGGCTTACGCCGGTAAGAACGGGAACACCGAAAAAAGATTTATCAATATTCCTCATGCACAGTAAGGCCATAATCACCCCTTAAAAAAAGAGCGCCGGTATAGCGGAAGCTGTGCCGCACAAATACTGCGCGATCACAGCTTCCACTTCTCTAATCACGTATCAGTCAAACCCTCTCCAACTGGGATTGGTCTTGTTGGCGGCCCATGAGGCGGTGTCTACAAGATGCGGGGGTTCGTGGAAACGCTTGGCTTCCGGAATGGTGTAATGCTGGGTGAGTTTGTCACCCTTGGTGAGGAAGTCATCCATGAACTGAATCGCGTCAATAAAGAAACCGGGGCGGCAGGTGGGGCTCATGATGGCCACCGTGTCGGGCTGGTAAATCTGATTACCCGCGGTAGCTTTGGTGCGTCCCATCACGTCGTAGAGAGCAATGAGACCGCCGCAGCCGGTGAGTACCTTGACGGTGGATTCAAACACGGCGCGCTCGTTGGCTTTAGCCGGGGTTTGAAGCAGTTCCAGGATACCCATGGCAAACTCATCGTCCTGGGTAAAGAGCCACTTTGATAAGGTTTGAGGGGTCTTGCCGGTGATATAGGACTCGAAGTATGACTTGGCGTTGTCCCGTGACCAGTTGGCAACCTGGGAAGAGGTGATGCCGCTTTGTATCTGGGCCTGGGTCCATTTCTTGTCCGCAGCGATGGTGTGGGCAACCCCCCGGTCATCGTTGAAGGGCCGGGTTCCCAGGAGGAACTCGCGGAAACCGGCGGACCGTTCCACGCTGACCGCAGAGTTGTCGCCGGGGAGTTCCCAAATCGCTTCACCGGGGGTCAATCCCTTTTCTACCATATAATACGCAGCGCCTGCGCCGATGGCGTAGTTATCCGCACTCATGGCGATGAGCATCTTTTCCCGGATCAGGGGGCTGGTCTGGTCAAGAAGGCGGTCAAAAAGGATCAGCGGGATGTCGGCCTGGGCAATTTTTTCAACCGCAGCCTGCACATTGTTGTCACTGGCCTGGATAACAACGCCGGCGGGTTTCTTGCTTTCCGCAAGCATGTTTTCAATCTGGCGAATCTGATCGTCGGGATTGCCCGCGCCGCGGTACACATAGGTATAAGCGCCCCCCGCCTTGTTAAGTGCGTCAACTTTTTCCTGGGCAAACCGGGACGCCGACCCTGTCCAGCCGTGATCCGGGGTAGGCCCGAACACATACACGACACCCTTTCCTTCACCGCCGGCCTGCTGCCCGCCGCCGGCCCAAAGGTTTCCGGCAACTAAGCTCATCGCCAGAACGAGACCAAGCACTGCTACAATTCTCTTCTTCATCTCTCTCTCCTCTTAAAATTTACATTAATTGTCCAACGGACAATTTTTTAGCCGCTACCTTGTAATAATATCATCCCGGCCCTGATGTGACAAGATATCGTATGAACTCATAGCAGGCGGTCTTACGAATCCCCGCGAACTTCCCGTATCCCCCGTTCCCGGGCCGCGATCACCCGGTCGCACCAGGCGTCGAACTCCGGGTCTTCCTGCTGCAGTTCCTTATGGGCCAGCACATATTCGATGGTCGCCCGTATGCCCTGGTCGAAGCGGACTTTGGCGGTAAAACCAGGTACCAAACGCTTGAGCTTGGTGTTGTCAAAGACCACGGAGTTTGCCTTGTCCCCGATGAGGCTTCCGGTAAGGTCGTAGTCGCAGGTTGCCGCCAGGAATTCGCTGGATACATGGACCGCCTTGAGGGGCCGGTTAAGGGCGGCGGCGATGGCGGCGTATACCTGGTTCCAGGTGACGGTCTCGTCGGAGGTTATCTGCACCGTTTCCCCAATGGCGCGGCTGTTGCCCAGGAGGCCGATAAACCCGCGGGCAAAGTCGCTGTTGTGGGTCATGGTCCAAAGGCTGGTCCCGTCGCCGTGGATGATCACCGGCTTTCCGTCGATGATGCGCCTGGCCACCTGCCAGCTCCCGTTTTTACCGTGGACCCCCAGGGGTATCTTCCGTTCATCGTAGGTGTGGCTGGGACGGATGATGGTGACGGGGTAACCCTCTTCCCGGTACTTTTTGACCAGAAAATCCTCCACCGCAATTTTGTCCCGGGAATACTGCCAGTAGGGATTTGCCAGCGGGGTGCTTTCGGTGATCAGGTAATTTTGCAGGGGTTTCTGGTAGGCCGAGGCTGAACTAAAACAGAGATACTGTTTTGTTTTATCCCGAAAGAGCCGGTAATCCCGTTCCACATGGGCGGCGGTAAAGGTGATAAAGTCCGCCACCACATCAAACTTGTCGCCCTTGATTTTTCCGGCGATGTCCGCTTCGTCATTGATATCCCCGCGGATTTCCTTAGCTTCTGGGAACTCGCCGCTGCGGCTGCCCCGGTTAAGCAGATACAAAGCATGGCCCTCATCCAACAAAGCCCGTGTAATGGCGGAGCTGATGGTACCGGTCCCGCCGATAAATAATATTTTCATAGCCTTAGATAACCTGCTCCGTTCTTGCGATAATATCATCCTGGGTCTGTCGTGACAAGACATTGAAGAAGGCGCTATACCCCGCCACCCGGACGATAAGGTCCTGATGTTTTTCCGGGTGGACCTGGGCATCCAACAAGGTCTCCCGGGAAACCACATTGAACTGCACATGGAAGCCGTCGAGCCGGTTAAAAAAGGCATGGAGCAGGAAGATAAGCTTTTCCCGGTTCTCTTCGGTTTCCAACATTGCCGGGCTTACTTTCTGATTGAGCAAAACACCGCCGGTGATTTCCTTGGTCGGCAGTTTGGATACCGACTTAAAAACCGCCGTAGGCCCATGCCGGTCCATGCTATGGCTGGGGGAACATCCCTCCGCCAGGGGCTCCCCCGCTTTTCGTCCATCCGGTGTGGCCGTAGTACCGGCCCCCTGGGGAACGTTCGCCGAAATGGAGGACGTACCGGCATAATAAATACCGCCGATTGGCCCGCGCCCAAACCGGGTATTATGATATTTTTTCATCTCGTCAATATAGACGTCATAGGCCTCACGCACCAATAGGTCCACGTAATCATCATCGTTACCGTATTTCGGCGCGGCGATGAGGAGTTCCCTGATCCGTTCGCAATCGCTGCCCGCAAAGTTGTTTTGCAGCGCGTCCCACAACTCTTTTGTGCTGATGGATTTATCTTCGAATACGCATTTTTTTATCGCCGCAAGGCTGTCCGCAAGGTTTGCAATGCCCACCTGGAGGTCACTGATAAAATCATAAACCGCGCCCCCTTCTTTTAAGTTAAGCCCCCGTTCAATACAGTCGTCACAGAGCGCGGAACAGAGGATGTCCGCCGTGTCCCGTTCCAGAACCGTATCGGCACAGGAATCAATGATAACACACTGGCGGGTAAACTCACGGACAATTTTATCCCAGGCCTTTTTTACATCGTCATAATTCTGCCAGGTGGTGAAATGCCCGACACCCTCGCACACTTTTTTGCCGCTTTCAATATCCACACCGTCGTTCATGGCAATCAATAGGGACTTGGGGAAATTGATGAAGCTCATACCCGTCACCCGGTAGCCCCACTTGCCCGGCACGGCAACTTCCACACAGCCGATGGCGCTGTAGTTGTAGGCGTCCAGTTTGGCTACCCCCTTTTCCAGGAACGAGGGGATGATGATCTCATCACTGTTAAAGGCGGGCATACCGAAACCGAGGCGCACCACTTCTATGCAATCTTCTATAAACTGCGTGTCAAGTTCCTTGTGATACCGTACCGTCAGGTTTGGCTGGGGTAGCCTGGTTTGGGCCACACTTTTCAGAATAAGAAAGGAAAGGGGATTTACCGCATCCCGTGGTGCGGCGGAATCGTTGTCAAGAATCTGCCCGCCTATGGTAACATTTTGGTACAGGGGACTCCCGGCAGAAAACCGGGTATGGGACCAGCTTCGTATTTTGTTGATCGTAAAGGTTTTCATCCATAGATTGGTCAGGAGTTCGCAGGCGGATTCTTCAGTAATACGCGCAGTCTCAATATCTTTTTGATAATAGGGATAGAGATACTGATCCATCCGCCCGTATGAAAGGGAATGACCGTTACTTTCTATTTGAAGGACAAGGTGGACAAGCCACAGTGCCTGTACCGCTTCATAAAAGGTGTCGGCCCCATTGGCCGGGACCTTTGCAAGCACCCGGGCCATTTCAAGCAGTTCCTTTCGGCGGCCCGCATCCTTTTCAGATGACGCCATTTTTTCCGCCAGGTCTGCGTACCGCTTTGCAAAGGCAATCACCGCATCCACGACGATGATCACGGCCCGGTAGAAATACGATTTATGGAGATTTTTATAGTCCGTAAGATCCAGTCCCTTCAATTTTTCTTCCGCCCGCCGCTTGTAGGTAAGAAGCCCCTCGGCAAGCATACGCTTATAATCCACCGCCAGGTGGGCGTCACCGGAAGTGATATTCCCCTCGGCTTTGATGATCCCCAGGTCATAAAAAATCCGCGCAGAAGCGGGCATGGCGGCAAGGCCCCGGTCTTTTACCGTGTTGTGTTCCCAGAAGGGGGCCATGGTACGAAGGGCTGTTTTGTTTTCTTCCGTTATGTAAAACCGATCTCCATCCCGCTTATCAAATTTGTCAAGTTCATCAATGACCCAATCCATAGCGTATTCGGGGAAGATGGGGGCGGAGCGGTTACCGGAAGCCTGATTCCCTGCAATAAGGGTTTCTTCTTCTATATATATGCTCATCTGTTCAAGGACATTTTTGAGCATCAGCGCCCGCCGTATCGCCAGGGGCTGATCCATATTTTCGCGGTAGGTGGCGGTGGTTATTTTAGCCCGCTCCACACAAACCCGGGGTTTCGCGTTCAACAGTTCCAGCCGGAACCGGGCCATCCTGCTCGTCAAATTTCCAAAATAGTTACTCATGCTGCACTCCTTCTAAAATAGTAATTCTGCGGCGCCGATAATGCCAAAGTCATCACCCAGTTCCGCCCCTTTAAAATAAACGGGCATATCGTTTTTATTGTACCCGTCAAAAATCTCTTTCATATCCTCAAGGATGGTCGTTTTCTTCCCCCCATCCATAAGCTGCCGGCTCAGTTTTAAGAGGCCGCCGCCGAAGACAAAACAATTTATGTTCAGGGTGACGTACAGGTTATAAATCCAAATCCCCAGGTACTTCACCATTTGATCGTAGGCCCGGCGGGCCAGCGCATCCCCTGCGTTATAAGCGCCCCCCAGGTGGAACAGGGTGATTTTTCCGTCCCCGGCCAGACCGGGCATGATGGAAACCTCACCCTGCGCAATCCACTGTTCAATGTGTTTGACGATCATGGAGCCGGAACACCACGACATGAGGCAGCCCCGGTTTCCGCAGCCGCACTCCACCCCGTCATCGGGGGTAACGATCATGTGGCCGCTTTCCCCGGACCAGCCGTAACGCCCCCGGAACAGCTTCCCGCCTATGATGATCCCCGAAGAAATCCCGGTGCTGATGGGGCAGTAGATCATATTGTCAAAGCCCCGGCCCGCCCCGTGCCGGTGTTCCGCCATCGCCCCGGTATGGGAATCGTTGTCGATAAGCACCCGCATCCCCCCAAGTTTTTCCATCAGGTATGCCCGGGCAGGGAAGTCGTGAATCTTCGTCAGGTTGCTGGTTTTGATGAGCCGCCCCTCCTCAAAAAGGACGAAGGAGGGCATCCCGATACCAACCCCCCGGATATTCTCATTTTGGAGGCCCTCTTCTGCCATAAGGCCCTTGATGTTGCCCGCAATGGTATCAAAAAACTCCTCCGGGCTTGCGGTATCGTCCGAAGGATGGGAAAGGCGCCGGACTACCCCCCGCTGCCCATTGAAAAGTCCGTAGGCCGTTTTGGTCCCGCCCACATCAATGCCTATGGTATGTAGGTCCATATATACAAGGTACGCCGAAATATTTAGTTTGTCAAGTAAGAAATTTTCTTATTAAAACAAGTAATTTCTTGACATTTTATAAAAGATAGGTGATAATGATAGTATGCCGGACAAAGCGCTGCTCTTTAACATTCAGAAATTCAGCCTCCACGACGGTCCCGGCATCCGTACGGCGGTCTTTTTTAAGGGCTGCCCGCTCCGTTGCCGTTGGTGCGCCAATCCGGAATCCCAGGAAGCAGGTCTTGGAGCCGGCCGCTATTACACGGTGGAGGAGGTCATGGAAACCTGCCTCCAGGATCGCCCCTTCTACGAGGAGTCCGGGGGCGGCGTTACCCTTTCCGGCGGTGAAGTGCTTATGCAGGCCGGCTTTGCCACTGCCCTCCTTGACCGCCTTGGTGAAGCAGGCATACACCGGGCTATCGAAACCAGCGCCCTGGCCCCCCCGGCGGTGTGGCAGAAGTTTATCACCCATGTTGACTTCCTCATTATTGATGTGAAGCATTACAACCGGGAACGCCACATCGAAGGTACCGGTGTTTCCAATGAAACCTGCCTTGCCAACCTGCAAACTGCCCTGGATAACAGTAAAAGTGTTCTCCCCCGTATTCCGGTTATTCCCGGCTTTAACAACAGCCTTAAAGACGCCGGGGAATTCACCCGCCTTTTTACCGCCATGAGAATATCAAAAATAGAACTCCTCCCCTTTCACCAATTCGGGGAAAAAAAGTATGCGGATCTGGGGATACCCTATCCCATGCAGGGCGTCCCCCAGCTTCACCGGGAGGATTTGGCACTATACCGGCAGGTTTTTATTGATAAGGGAATTGAAACATGACTGAAAAACAAAATGAGCGCCAGAAAAAAATGCTTGACGCCATCGTTGCTTGCGAGCGTATTGAAGTAGCAAAACTCGCGGAACTGCTGGGGGTTTCCAAAGTAACCCTGCGGAAGGACCTGGATCAGTTGAAAAAAAAAGGCATTATATGCTATGAGCGGGGATACGTAAGTCCCGGGTCCGGCGACGATATCAATAACCGGCTGAGCTACCACTATGAAACCAAACGGAAAATCGCCGGGGCTGCGGCGGAACTGGTAAAGGACGGCGAAACGGTGATGATCGAATCCGGTTCCTGCTGCGCAATCCTGGCGGAGGAACTGGCTGCCAACAGACGGGATGTACGGATCATCACCAACTCCGCTTTTATCGCCGCCTATATCCGGCGGCTGCCCTACGCAAAAATGGTACTCCTGGGCGGGGATTACCAGAACGAATCCCAGGTCATGGTGGGGCCCATTGTACGGGCCTGCGTACAGGGCTTTTCGGTGGATAAACTTTTCATCGGGACCGATGGTTTTTCTCCGGAGCAGGGCTTTACCGGAAATGATCATCTCCGTTCTGAAACGGTGCGTGATATGGCGAAACAAGCGGAACGGGTTATCATTCTTACGGAGTCTGAAAAGTTTTCCAAACGTGGCTTGGTCCCCCTGCTGCCCATCAACCGGATAAACATGGTGATTACCGATGAAGATGTCCCGGCGGAAAAAGAACGGCTGCTTGGGGAACAGGGAGTTTCGCTGGTAAAGGTAGCACGGTAAAAATCCCCCTTGTTTTTATTGTTCCATGAGATGGTCAATGCCATAAAAAACATGGTGGGAAAAAACACCAATTCCTATCATTAGGAATGATGCTGCGTAAAACGGAAGCCATGCGCTGTTTCCGATCATTTCAAAAACAATGCCGTACATGAACTGGCCAAGGGGATTGGTACTCATGCAAAGACATATAACGCAGGAAATAACTTTTCCGGTTAAATGGGTGGGCGTTAAGATTTGTACGTATGTCATCACCTGAATTTGAAACACGGTTGATAAGGCCACCAATAAACCGCTCCCGATTACTAAGACAATATAGATTTCCATTGGCCCGCTCAACGTTTGCAGTGCAATTCCCCCTATAAGCATGGACAACGCGCACCCAATTAAGATAAATGGGCTTGCCGTTGATTTCAGTTTCTTCGACAATACTCCCGCGGCGAGCCCCCCCAATACCGCGCCGGCGGCTATTACACCCTGGGCGTATCCATATAAGCGGTTGGCAGTATCCGGCGTGAACCCCAAATGCTGGGTAATTAAAACAGGAAGGCCGATTAAGGTCAACGGAGTTAAAAACAAATTAATGGAAGCAAATAGTATTGATACTTTCCACAGAACAGGCCGCTCCTTAAGCATAAAGACAAAACTTTCTTTAAGGTCATTGAATCCGGTACTGAATATATTCCCTGCGAGTTTCCTTTTTTCAAATGGAATATGAATGAAAATTTCCATTACCGCCGATGCGAAAAAGCAGCCGGTACTTACAAAAAGAACAGGCGTCAATCCGACAACAGAAAATAAAATCCCCCCGATTACCGGCCCAATCATACTGCCCAGGGAGGTAATCAGATTCACCACGGAATTTCCCTGCATTATGTATTCCGTTTCTACCAGAACAGGTACGCTTGCCTGAACCGCCGGCTGATATGCCCCCTGAATGCCATACAAAATAATCATGGTGATTGCAATAAGCGGCACAATATCCATTTTCCCCGACAGCACAAAAAACAGGAAAATCAGTATTGCGGTGCTAAAATCCAGAACCACCATGATGTTCCTTTTGTTCACGCGGTCCGCAATTATCCCTCCTACCGGATACAGTAAAAGCATGGGGATAAAAGAACAGGCTAAGACCGTCCCAAATAACACCGCCGAACCTGTTTGATTCAGTAAGTAAAGCGGCAGGGCATACCGTAACATCTGATTTCCAAATATGGAAATAATCTGGCCTATTACAACAAGTATAAAATCCTTTGAAAACATCGCTTTTTTATCCATAGTGATTTGGCCTCCTTTTTTATCGTAAAACATATTGTTTCCCAGGGAACATATTTACCCTATCATGATATTGTTTCCTTGTCAACAAAAAGCGGGGGTTATATTGGCTTGACAGCTATGCCTGATTTTCTTATTTCTGCGTCCAAATGCCTGTTATACTTTTCCATGAAACTAAGCATGATGTCAAATTGTTTCCCGGTTACCTGCTCAAATACGGATCTATCCCGTTCTAAAAACTCCTTGTGCAGCGTGTCATGGACTTTGTTAATTCTCTTCCCCTGCGGAGTCAGACTAAAATAAATTTCCTTCTTATTATCCGGCTTCCGGTAACTTTTGATAAGGCCTTTTTTTATGAGCTTCTTCGTTATTTTACTTATGGCGCCCCGCGTCATATAAAAAGACTCCGCCAGTTTTGTCACGTTGGAATCCCCATTTTTCCCAATGTATTCGATGCATTGTACTTCAGAAAGCTTATACTCCTTAAGCCGGTCTTCCACCATAGGCTTATTAAGCCAAATCATCTTGTTAAATAAATCCGTGAAACTCATCATGAACTGTTCTTCTTTGTTCACGGACTGTCCTCCCACTCGTTGACACTTTTACAACAGTATAGTAAATATTTGTTTCCATGTCAACAATATAGGGTATTTTTGTGATTTTTCCACCAATATTGGCATTATCCATTGACTGTTGAGGTTGTGTAGTATATATTGAAAAAAATGTATAGAGGCTTGAATTCTATTAACCTCCTGGGTTAATATATTGACGGGAAACGGATTTGGATATATACTTTAAGAATAAGAAACTTGAAAAAGAATTCAATGAGGGGGTACAGCTCGAAAAAGTACATGGAGCCATAAGGGCTAAGAAAATTCGTCTGCGTATGACCGAATTACGCGCTGCCGTGAATCTTAAAGATTTCTGGCCGCCAAAAAGCGCGCCAAGCCGATGCCATGAATTAACGGGGGGAAGCCGAAAGGGGCAGATATCTATGGATTTAGATCATCCTTATCGCTTAATTTTCACCCCCGCCCACAAACCAGCCTCAACTGGTGAGGGTGGCGGATTAGATTGGTCCACGGTGACCGCTATCACAATTTTAGGAATAGAGGATACACATGAATAAGGTACAGGAAAACGAGTTTGTTCCTGATTATACAGTCACCCCCGGAGAGGTACTTAACGAGTATCTTGAGGATTTGGAGATGACACAGGCTGAACTTGCGGACAGAACCGGTTTAGCAAAAAAAACTATCAACGAAATTATTAAGGCAAAGTCTCCAATTACTCCGGAAACGGCGCTGAAACTGGAACGTACCCTGGGCCGTCCTGCGCATTTTTGGAGTAACCTGGAACGCCAGTATCAGGACAATCAAGTCCGAATAGTTGAAAAAGACCGCCTGGAATCTCATCTGCATTGGCTGAAAAATGTACCCGTCACCAGCATGGCGAAGCTGGGATGGATTAGTAAAACGAAAGATAAGTCAAAACAACTTGATGCCGTACTTCGGTTTTTCGGTATAGCCTCACCCGAACAGTGGCATACGGTATGGGATAGTAACATCCAGGTCGCCTATCGTCAGACAGACCGGTCTGATAAAAACTTCGAAGCCATATCAGCATGGCTGCGGCAGGGTGAAATTCAGGCACAGCAGGTAAAATGCGCTCCATTTGACAGTAAACTTTTCCAGGACAACCTTGATAAAATACGTGAATTAACCATGGAAAAAAATCCGAAAATTTTCATACCCGCACTTACTGATTTGTGTTCTGCGGCGGGGGTGATTGTTGTCTTTGTACCGGCGCTGCCAAAGGTAGGCATCCATGGAGCAACACGCTGGATCGGCGATAAACCGGTGATGCAACTCAGTTTTCTTTTTAAAAGCAATGATCAATTTTGGTTTACCTTTTTTCATGAGGCCGGGCATATATTAAAACATGGGCGTAAAGATATTTTTATAGAAATTACCAAGCTGGAAAGTGAGAAGGAAGAAGAAGCAAATACTTTTGCCCGTGACAAATTGATCGCTCCCGCACAATTTAAAACATTCCTTCGATATTATGATCCACCCATGTTAACACCGATTGAAAAATTTGCAAAAGAAATCGGAATTGCACCGGGTATTGTTGTGGGTCGATTGCAACGGGATAAATTACTTCTGTGGAATATCGGAAACCGTCTTAAGGTATTCTATGAGTGGGGAAAACGGGATGTGGAATAAGAGAGGTAAAATATGAAAGCTGAAAAACAGCGATTGACACGATTATCTAATATCATAAAAGAAAAGTTTCCTGATGGAGAAGATATCTATGGATATAGTGGTATAAATAAAACCAATATTATCAAATCTATGGATAATACCTATACATATCTTGGCCTTTTAGAAAATGTTGAGAATGAAGCTGAGATGGTTTGGGTAAAACGTAAATTATCAAAATATTTTGATGATTTAAGTTTGCTATTAAAGGAAATAGACTCAGATTCGTGGAAGGACAAATTTAATATTTTTCTCGATATTGTATTTGAAATGCGCATGCACACGAAAGAATTGTATATATCTTTAACGGATAATCCGATAAGAACGGATGAACAAATCCAAGAAGCACAGGAGAAATTAAAAATACTGCATGTTTCCTCTGCTTCCATTGAAGATGACATAAAAATAATAAAAGAAAACAAATCAAATTCAGATCAATTAATCATTTTATTGAAAAAACTAAATGATGAATTGGCAACAAGTAATCAGAAAGGAACTGAGATTATAGAAAATATTTCTGAAATTGAAAATGATGCCGGTGAAAGTGATAAAATAATAAAAGAACTTACCCCACAACTGAAAACAACTTTTTCGGAAATAAAGGATTTCTATAAAACCTTAACCACGGCTGATGAAAACATTCAGAAAATGTCGCAGCAATTAGTCCAAAAATTAAAAAATGTCGAGGAAATAGAAACGAAATTACAAGAACAGACAAAAAAGGATGCCGAATTACAATCAAATATTAAGCAAACTCTTCAAGATGTAAATAAACATGGTATGGCTGGTGCATTTTATAAAAGAAAAAATGAACTGAAAGTAACGGTTGTATTATGGGGATTAGCAAGTGTTATTTCTATCGGCATTTTTATTGCACTCTCTTATATCTTTACTATGCAAATACTGAATAGCCCTCAAATTGATCCCCTGCGTGATATATATAAAATTCCCTCACTTGCTGCCTGTGTTTGGCTTGGATGGTTTTGTATAAAACAGTTTGGATACTCTATACGCATTGGTGAAGATTATTCGTATAAATACGCTATCTCAATGGCCTTTGAAGGATATAAAAATGAAACAAGAGATATAAACGAAGATCTCTTAGAAAAACTATTGGCAGCTACATTAGTTAATATTTCATCAAATCCAACAACCTTATATAATAGTAAATCGAATCATGGCAGTCCATGGCATGAATTGACGGAAGGTATTAAAAATTTTTTCAAGGTTGAAGTTAAAGCGGATGTAACAGCAGATACTAAGGATATCCCTAAATTACCGGGAGTATAGCGTGCCATTCCTTCTCCCCCAAAATCCGCTTTAACAATTCCTCCGCCGATTCATCATCAGGATCAGCTTCCGCCAATTCCCCCCGAAAAGCCTTAGCAAGAACCGCCTGTTCAATTTTGTTGACCCGGCTCATAGCAGATTGATATTTTTCTTCTAAGGAATCAACTACGGCAAAGAGTTGTTCTACGCGACAGACAATTTCCTGTTGTTCCTCTGTCGGAGGCAGAATGAAAGGTAATTCTCGCACACGGTCACAATTTAATGCACGGGGTCCCGTACCGCTTCCGATTTCTCTGTTTTTATCATAATTCATTATAAACCACATTTGTAAATATTCCGGGATTACTTTTTTATGAGAGATTTCAATTCCTGAAATGTTTTGATTAATTGTAGCATCAATATCTAAAATAGAACTTTGGCCGCGTGTTTTTCCCTCACCTATCATTGCTATGAGAACCGTTCCTTTAGGAAGTATTTTGACAGATGAGTTCTCATAACCTTGATCCGAAATATGTTCCTTTACTTCAATTATGCGATTATTTTGTATCAAGCCAGAATTTATCCAGGGAATACTACCTCCCCAATATTTTTTTATCTTTCTTGATGGGGTAGAACCATTTGACACTTCCCCAATATCTCCAATATGACAGGCACTCCAAGTCATCGGCAAATCTATGAAAATATCTATATCTCCGTTTACAGAAAGAACAGGTTTTTTGGGTTTTCTAATATTGGATAATTCACACTGTTTACATTTCATCTCATGTTCTTTTAAACGATCATTTTGAATTGATTCTATTAGCATCTTTCCAAATAACTTGAAATCCTTCCCTTCCCGCCATTCCGCCGTCAGTTTCCCAGAACAAGCGGTAGCAAGTACACTCTGGCGAAACTTTTTCAATATTGCAGAAACATTCTCAAGCCTTTCCTTAGCTTGTTTGACCTTCGGTAGAATAGCGTCAAGTTTTTCAACAATACGTTTTTGTTCATTGAGTGGAGGAAGAATAATCGGAATATCCTTTGCCACCTTACCTGATATTTCTAAAAATGTCGTTCCCGTTCCCATACCTTGCAGATTTTCTTTGTTATACTTTAACCAATAATATACATATAAATTGTTAGCCATTTTCTTGTTAAGAATAAAGCTTTTAAATCCTTGATTTGTACATAATTCATTTGCTGCTATTGCTAAATACCCTATCGGCGCCCGTGTTGTGAGCAGTACCGTTCCGGTAGGTAGTATTCTTGCTGATGAGTTGACTAATCCATTTTGTGTTATTTTTCTTTCGCCTTTTCCGATAAAAATATCCGTATATTTAGTTAGGTCTTTTGGAGTAATCCACGGTATATCGCCATTCCAATATTCCCCATGTGAAGTACTGGGGGTTCCCCCGCCAATTACTTCTGCAATATCCCCAAGAGTGGTTTCCACCCAATGTTCATTCCCCATCGTTCAATGCCGCCTTTATCTTTTGTTCCACGTCTTTGGCAAACGCATAAAACACTCTTGCTTGTTCTTCGGTTGGAACACCGTAAGGCAAGAGGCCTATATTGTCATTGGGATAACGACTGTCGTTGAATAATCTTGTTAATGTATCAAGCAAATCAAGATCGAATCCAAAATCCCTTATTTGTTTTACTAAATCATACAGCCTCGCAAGATCATAAGTCCTAATTACTTTAATATCACAGGCAATTAAAAATGCTTTTAAATATTTTTCAATAGCCTGCTGGCAATGGAAGGCTACACCATTTGTTAAATCGGGATTATCTATTATTATTGAGACAATCAGCAGGTGTTTACATGCATCATAATTCCATGCTTCAACTTGTTTTTTCATCACGCCCCCTCCAGCATTGCCGCAATAGCATCCAATTCACCCATAACCCCTTCCAACTCACCCTTTGCCTCAGCTATCAGTTCCGCCGGTTCCGGCAGGTCATTCGGATCATCCAGCGTATCATCCTTGAGCCACTTAATATCCAGCTTATAATGCCGTCCCTTTATATCATCCATAGTGAAAGAACGGAACCGTCCCTCCGGCCCCTGATCCGTCCGCTTGCCGCCGCCATTCGCATCCTTACCATAACACTTTTCAAAATCAGCAAACATCTCAGAGGTCAGGGGCCTGTCCTTCTTGGTACAACTGGGAATATTGGAACGGCAATCGTAAATCCACACTTTTTCTGTGGGCCTGCCCTTCTGGAAAAAAATGACATTCGCCTGGGCATTGGCATAGGGAATAAAGGTACCACGGGGAAGACGTAAAATAGTGTGGAGATTACAGTCCGCCATAAGTATCTCAAACACATCGGCAGCCTTGTCTTCAAAAAGGCAGTTGTCCGGGAGTACCACCGCCGCCCTGCCGCCGGGTTTAAGGACGGTCAGGATATGCTGCACAAAGTTGAGCTGCTTGTTGCTGGTGGAAATAGTAAAATCGTCCCGTACCGGGGCAAGACCAGCGCCTTTCGTTCCAAAGGGCGGATTGGTCAGAATGATATCAAACCGTTCTCCGCGCTCCGGTTCATCAATAGTATCCCCCAGGTGGATGATGGGCTTTAGGCCATGCAGGAAGAGATTCATAAGCGCAAGACGGCGGGGCCGGGGAACCAAATCCTGTCCGTAATAGGTAGATTCCTTAATACGCTTGATTTCCTCTACCGGAATGACACCCTTGGTGCGTTCAATAAGATATTCGTATGCTGCCACCAGAAAGCCGCCCGTCCCGCAGGCCGGGTCGCAAATTTTCATTTGCTTTTGTTTTATGGGGTCGGGCTGGGTCAAACGAACCATGGTCTGAATGAGGACACGCGGTGTAAAGTATTGCCCGGCGCCTTTCTTACCTTCGCTGGCCGCTTTTTCCAAAAGGCCCTCAAAAGCCTCGGCCTTAACATCCACATCAAGCCCCGACCATTCCTCAACATCGATCATGGTTATTACTTTCTTAAGATTGACCGGGTTATTAAAACGAGGCATAGCCTGGACAAAAATATCCCCTAAAAGTCCCTTGTCTTTTTGAAATTGTTGCAGCATGGCAAGATAATAATCGGTCAAATCGGTTCCGGATTCTCCCTTTAAGGTTTCCCAGCTACCGTTTTTTACCAGTTCCTTACCTTTTTTTATCATTTTAATCCTGGGGAGTTTTATCCCCTTCTCACCGGCCATTTTGATAAAGAGAAGATAGGTTAACTGTTCAATATAATCGCCGTAATCAATGCCGTCATGCCGCAGGGTGTGACACATACCCCAAAGTTTATTTACAATGTCTGTCATCAAATTGCCCCCCGGTTAAACTCTAATCTCATGCAACAAGATCGGTGTTGATTTCGTCGATGATTATATTAAAATTAGCGCCAAAAACTTTTCTGGCTTTTGCTAAACCGCCGCGCCGTTCAAAAACGGGCATTTCATCAAAGATGTCTTTTTCAAGTGAAAGATTTTCAAGCAGATGATCACGGATATACCCCAGCCATAATTTCTGTTCCTCATTAAACGTATGGGCTGCCATGATGTGTTCCATGGTTTGTTCGACCCGCTCAAGAGCTGTCAGCAGGGGATTGGCGGTATTATCAGCGTTTTTTAACAGGGAAATAATATCCGCCATCGCTTTATGGCCGGATTGTTCATGGGCTTTTTGCAATTTCTCTTCATCAAAAAGAGCTTGTTTTAATACGCGGCGAATATCCTGCAAAGCTTTACTGTTCCATTTATGAGGATTAGAAAAGAGAATGGTCAGCGCTTCCACGTGGCGTTTGTTTTCATGAATATAAACAGTAAAGGCTTCAAGGTATTCTTCGGGCCGCAAATCCCTTCCGTCATATTTAAACAGATATTCTGACGCTACCGTATCCTTCGTATTGTAGGATATATAAAAAGGATCCTTGGCCCGTTCATAGTTGACCAATAATTCCTGAAATGATTTATTCCGCAGTAAGTCCATGGTTTCAGAAAAATTATCCCGCAGAGCCTTTTGAAGTCCATCGGCAAACTTCGGTATATCCCCTTCGCTGATGAACGCGGAAAAATCTTCCCTTGCCTTGGCGCTCATGGTCTCCGCTACCCTGCGCAGCCGCTTGATAAGCCGTTTTGTATTGTAGTCCCGTTCGATGTTGTTCCAAATATTCTCGATAATTTCAGTAATAGTAACAGTGTTTCCTGCTTCATCAAACTCACCAAAATCCGTGGCGCCTTTGAAGTATTCAATGAGCGTACCGTCGAAACAATCAAATATGGTAAAATATTCCTTGTTGATATCCGGGCAGCGCCGGGTTCCCCTGCCGAGCATCTGGGTCCACAAAATACGGGACTTTACCGGACGGAGAAAAACTATAAACTCCAGGGCGGGAATATCCACGCCCGTAGAAAGCATATCCACCGTAACCACTACGCCGGGATGAGGACGGTTTCTGAAACGCCGGATTTTTTCCAGAGGCCGGTCTACCGAGGGGCTCCCGGTAATTTTCTGCACAAAATCATCGCCCCGGCCAAAAATGTCTCTGGCAAGGCGAACCAGTTCATCAGCATGGGATCGGTGGGGTATATCATTCACTGCAAAGATGAGGGTTTTGGGAAAGTGTCCTGTCCGGGTCTCATGTTCTTTTGAATACTTTGCAATTTCCTCAAGAATCTTACGGTTACTGTGCGGCGAAGTGATTTTCCGTTCAATATCCGATGAATTGAATTCCCGTTCATCTTCCAATGAATCTATAAGCTCTGCCCCGGTTTCAGGATTTCGGAGTCCTACTTGTTCGCCTTCTTTAAGAAAGATACCATTGATACGGACATCGGATTTGATTTTAACCGCCTGATAATTCACCAGAAAACCTTCCAGTACCGCCTGCGCAACCGTATAGCGGAAAACCGGATCGCCAAAATAGCCCACCGTATGAGCCGCCGGTGTTGCGGTGAGTCCCAGTTTTACTGCGTCAAAGTGATTCAGAACATTACGCCAAATGTTCGTATCCTTGGATGTATAACCCCGGTGACATTCATCAGCGATAATGATATCAAAAGCATGGATAGGGATTTGAAGATGCCCCGCATCATCGTCAATCTCGGGATCACTTGCATCCTGGTTAAAAGAACCTTCCCGGCCAAAGAGATTTATCGCCATACGTTGAATGGTAGCCACATAGACAAAGGTATGGCTGTTAGTCGGCCGCGTTAAATAGGCATTAGGAAGAACACCAATATCAAATACTTCGCCGTCCTCAAAGTCATCTTTCCTGAACCGCTGGGAAAATACTTCATATTCCTTGTCGAATTTATTCCCCTTCGGGGTATTGAAGGCCGCAAAAGCCTGAGCCGCCTGAGCTGCCAATGCCCGGCGGTCAACCAGAAAGAGTATCCGTTTGGCATAACCGGATTCTAAAAGGCGGTATATCATGGATACTGCGGTAAAGGTTTTTCCTGTCCCGGTTGCCATCGCAAGCATCATCGTTCGCTTTTTTTCTAACAGGCCGCTCTCAAATGCGTGTATGGCATCCCTTTGATACGGCCGCAGCCGCTCTGTTTCATTTGGATTCGTACTGAGCCATTCCCGCGCGCCATCATAGTCCCGGTTAAAAAGTTCTTCCATGGCATCGGGGGTATGGAAATCAAGGAGTTCCCGGGAATAATAGCCGTCCTCCCGGACATCGGCAAAATGAATTTCAACCCCATTAGAGGCGTATAAGAAGGGCACATTGAAATCATTCCAGGAGCCTATCGTTTTTTTACACCCGGCGGCGTACCGTTTGACCTGTTCAAGGACATTTTGCGAACCAACGCCAACCTTTTTAGCTTCAAGAATGCCCAATAGTTTACCGTGTACCACTAAGGCATAGTCGGCCTTTCCGTTTGCGGTAGGGTACTCTTCGATTGCATGGGCCCTTAACTTAGGTATTTCCATCCCTTCAGCATAGGGAATGATGGTCCATGGTGGATTTAAAGCCCTGAGGTGGGTATCGATCCTGGTTTTTCTGGTCTTCCACTCGCTTTCTTTCATCAATAGACCTTTTCGGAAATAGTATACAATATTTGGCGGATTTTCGGAAGTATGGAAAGATAGTTTAGACAGGAAAACCAAAAACTCTGTATGAATTTCCATCTAAATCGTTATACTATAAGGAATTACGATCATCACACCGCCAGACTTCATGCATATAGGAGGTTTGGCGATATCCCCTGATCCCCCGAAAGACACTCAAAGAGTCTTTTTAGATACTCCGAGTGTCTTTCGGCCTTCAGAAGAGTCTAATTAGACACTCGATGAGTCTTTCGACATTCTGCAGGGGTATCTTAAAGCTCCCGCAAAGAGAGCGGGTATTCAAAAAGCCTCCGGGGAGAGGCTTTGAGAGAGAGCGGCGGTTTATTTTGCATTTCCCCGTGTCTTATCAAAAGATTCTTTCATGCGCGGCTACGAATTGAAGATACCTTTAGTCAGAAATACTAAATCCCAACGCCTTATAACCCTTAACCCGTTTATCATACATGCGCAATAAAACCGGAACTTTCTCATCCACATAGTCATATATCCTGGTTTCTGTTTTCCCATAATAGGTCCGGTTAAGCCTTCCCGCATATTGAATTAAAGTTCCTTTCCAGGAGAAGGGGAAAACAAGGAAAAGTGTATCAAGGCATGGTAAGTCAAAACCTTCCCCGATGTATTTTCCTGTTGCCAGAATTATTCTATGGGTGCCGGGAGGTACATGGTGAATATTTTCCATTATAGACTTTAATTGTTTCTTTCCAAGTCCGCCTTTCAGAACAAAGAGATATTCCGTAAACTTGAGCAGGGCTTCCTCTAACAAGGCGAGATGATCAATCCGTTCACTGAGCACAAGAATCTCCCGCCCATCAGTATACGCAGAAACAATATCTTGGATGATTTGTCTGTTTCTGTTTTCATCTGTCCATAGGCGCTTGAAAATATCCTGAATCTCAAGAGAAGCATCCGGTGTTGCCGGCAACTGAAATCCGGTGTAACGGGGTATAACCTTCTGGATGAATTGAGCATTGTTTTGCCGTGCTGAATATCTAATGTCACCCAAATTCATGATGACTATAGGCTGCTGTCCATCCTTGCGGGTTACGGTCGCCGAAAGACCAAGGCGATAATAGGCAGAACATTTTCTGATGATACTTTCAAAAGAGGATGCTGAAACATGGTGACATTCATCCACAATGATCTGGCCATAATCTTTAACCCACTCCGCGATGTTTCCTTTTTTTCCAACGCTTTGCATGACCGCAATATCCAATATCCCCGTCCGTTTCTTTTTAGTCCCGCTGAAATAGCCAATTTCAGCCTTTGGAATGTTCAAAAACTGCTGTATCCTTTCCACCCATTGATCCATCAATTGTTTGCGGTGGACAAGGATAAGAGTGTTAACTTTGCGATGAGCGATAAGCCACAAAGCGATTACTGTTTTTCCAAAAGCCGTAGATGCAGAAAGTATCCCTGTCGGATTAACGGCCATCGCCTCGGCTGCCGCTTTTTGATCAGCGTATAATTCCACCTGAAAGCTAACATCAATCGGCGTCCCATGATTCTGTTTGTCCTGAAACTGGGGTGTAATATGATAGAAATCAAGAATCTTTGTCAGCTCCTCAAGACAGCCGATGGGGAGTCCGATATATTCCGGGAAGAATTCGTAACAGTAAAGGATACGGGGTTTGTTCCAGGTGGGAAGACGCATCGCCTGTGCCCGGTAGAATTCAGGGTTTGAAAAGGATGCCAGACGAAGGATACGGTTGCGAAGTATTGGTGGAAGGCCGGTATGGTTTATATAGATTTGATCCGAAATAATCACATCGATCACGGAGGGCATCGGCTCAATGATAACTGGTAAAGTATCGGATTTCCTTTGCCAAGGTTTTTCATCACTGTCAATTTCAAGGGGATTAAACGATACCGGCAGCAATTCATTCCGTTCCAGAGCGGTTTGTATAATCGTATCAACTGTTTCTTCATCAATTCGTTTTATTGAAGCAAGGTATTGCCATTGGTCGAGATACGGGACCATCTCAGGATCAAGAAAAACACTGTGATTCTTTGCCCGCGCTGATTTTTGCAGGGGCAAGGCAATGAGATTGCCAAAACCGCCTTTGGGCAACGTATCCTGATTAGGAAAAAACCGGTCAAAGGAGTCAAGCCCTATCTCCGGCCGCCTGTCGAGGGTTCGGGTCATTAAGAGGGAACCAAGTTTCCTGGCCTTGGACGCAGATATAGGACGGTCAAAGAAAATCCAGATATGGGCGCCATTACCGGATCGGGAACGCTCAATACCGGCGGGAATCCCTTCAGTATTGCAGGTTTCAAAGAAAGCCTTCACATCTTCCTGCCATGATTGTTTGTCGAAATCGACGGCCAATAAATAGCAGGTTTCATTTTGCAATAAGGGATATATCCCCATCACAAAAGGGCTTGGCTTTCCCCATTCGGTGCGGGCAGGAATGAATCCGGTGAGGTGATTACTGATGACCGTATCGGTTACGGGCTCAAAAGAGCGATGAGGGCAAACACCACAGGCGACTTGGGGCTTCTCACATACTGTTCGAACCCATTCATTTTTACAGACGGGCTGGTAGCCCGATTTTCCCGTCTTCTTGCTTTCAAACCGTTTGGCGTAAATATCTTCGCGTCCCCGGAATAGAGAACGGAACAGGGTCACTTTATCTCCGGGAGTGGAAAGATTGTTAATGCCGGGCAAGCTTGTTTCTTCAACCGGGTTGTGAAGCGTTGGGCCTTCAGTCTGAGGAGCCGCTTTAAGCTGGACAAGTTCGGCCTTCTTCTGAGCGAGGAGGCTCTCAAGATTGGCGATTTCTGCTTCAAGTGTTTCGATGAATGGCAATTCATCCATATTGGAAGCTTGGCATGGATTGACGGTTTAGAGCAATGATGTCATAATGGATTATATGGAAATGAATATATCGCTTATGATGAATACCGGGTTGCCGCTGATGCGCAGCCCGCCGGGGAGAAAGACCTTGACCTCTCTTAGCGGGCTGCGGTTTAGTCAGGGAGGCATTCCAAGTGAAGAGAACCAGAGCTTACCGGCGTCGGCAAAGGCAACGGGTGATTGCCAGGAAGATTCATATTCTTAGGCAGTATGGAGGCGAGGGATATGTCCTCGCTTGGTCCCGAGGGCAAAATGGCCGTTTTGCTAAAGGGAGGATACATTGTTCATGCTGGATGTGCAGGAGAAAGTCTTATGATTTCCTTTCGCACAGTGATAGTAGAAAACTGGTAGCTGCCAGGCAGCAAATAGAACAGGAACAGTAGTATATGAAAAATGCAATATGGAGGAACCACATCTTCTAATTTTTCCACAGGAGGATTAGAAGATGTCAAGGTCTTACAAAAAACACTGCGGCTCAGCGTATGTCGGTCACCGATCTGACAAATATTGGCGGAAAGAATGGCATGGAGCTATACGGACAAGAGAGCGGGATATGCTCATTTTGCAAATGAAGCATCTTGAAAACGATTATAGCTACCCTGTTCCAAGGGAAGTAGGCGACCTTTGGGATGCCCCCTCTGACGGCGGCTCGCAATGGATGTATTCGGGGTTTGGGGAGTATTACTTTGAAGAAACTCATCCTCATTGGCCTTGGACAATCGGTACTGTCCCGACCCGTGAAGAAGCCTGGAAGGAATGGGTTGCCATGATGATTGGAAAATAGTATAATACGCTATGGATGAAACAAAATGGCTTTGCCCGCATTGTGTATATGGTCATATGCTCAGGGTTGTGAAGAATGAACAGCATATACCTACCCATACCGAATATCTTTGCGCGGATCTCCCGCCTGACTCCAATGATATTTTGTCCGCACCGGAAGGCCCCGGCGGCTGGGATGGAAAGAACTGTCAAAACTTTATCAATAACCAAACTCAAAAAGTATGCCAATTTTATGCACTGGGAAAATCTGAGAAGGAATTATATGCATACGATGAATATGATTCCTGGGGCAGTGGACGGTACTTCACCGACGATGTTATGATGTGCGATCGGTATACCTATTCTGAAGCAGAAAAAGAGCAGAACGACAAGAGGTTAAAGATATATCTGGTAACCATTACCAAAAATGGAAAATTGAACACTTGTAAAATTGAAATTGGAGAGATGTAATGAGCAGCAGTTTTTGTCAAAATGAGAAAGGGAAGCCTGCAAAAAGACTTTCCCCTGTAGAAGAGAAAATTCTGGAGAATGTACTTGAAGAGGAGTCAAATTTTTTATTCGGTGATGAAAACGAGATTAAAAAATTACACAGATTTAATATTTTTAGGATGCTGCGTTTTCGCTTTATAGATGCTTATCACAATACCCATTACATGCTACAGCGAATTTTCCGCTCAAACCATGTCGCGGAAATCGACCTTTGGAGCATGGATTTTTGTATGGCAAAATGGATTTACCCCCGCATTAAGGCGTTTATTAAACAGGACCGGCATGGTTACCCCTCTCAATTTTCCGAATATAATGAGCATGAGTGGAAAAGCCGCGAGGAATACGACAATGCTGTCAGGGATGGGAAAATACTGGGCGGTGGTATGGATGCATGGAATAACGTTTTACAGGAAATTCTGTTTGCCTTTGAATGGAAAATTGAATATGATGATTATCGAGATGAAAAACGACGGGATGCTTTTTGCAAGAAGTGGGGCCTGAAAAATCCGCATACCAAATGCCTGGAAAATAAAAGCATTGATTATATTTATGACTGTCTGGAACCAGACCTTGCCACTTGTATGTCCGATGAACCAGACCTTGATACAAAGGAGCCTCTTAAGTATCGGTTTCTCCGGCGGCGGGTAACTTATTATAATGTTAAGTATGAGCATGAAGTAATTGGCGTACGGGCACAGGCAGGCTTTGAAGCCTTTGGAAAATATTTCCAGAACCTTTGGGATTAGGGATCGGATTTATGACAATGATGCTAAAATAACCAATTACAATGAAGGTTATGCGGAAAGGGAGGGAAAATAGCAAATGAATTCCATCGTGTACTTTGAAATCCAATCATCAGATACAGAGCGGGAAGCGAATTTTTACCGTTCCGTCTTTGGCTGGAGTATTACCAAAGATCCATCCATGCCAATTTCTTATTACCGTATTGAAACAGACGGCATACAAGGGGCCATACTCGAACGCCCTGCACCGGTAACCCCCATGAGTGGAACAAACGCCTTTACCTGCTCCATAGAAGTTGCAAACTTTGACAAAACCGCCGGCCTCATTTTATCAAACGGCGGCCAGGTTGCCTTGCCTAAATTCGCCGTTCCCGGCAGATGTTGGCAGGGTTATTTTCTTGACGCCGACCAAAATGTCTTTGGCATCTTCGAGGTTGATGAAAATGCCGCATAGATAGGCGTAAAGCAAGCAGATGATAATTTTGTGACCTCTATGCTTTTCCCTTCATAATGGATCCCCGGCACCAGGAACGTTTCCCTGCCTCCAGGAACGAATCCCCGGCTCTGTAAAGGCTCTACAGTCTCTGTAAAGGCTCTACAGTCTCTGTAAAGGCTCTACAGTCTCTGTAAAGGCTCTACAGTCTCTGTAAACGCTCTACAGTCTCTGTAAACGTTCTACAGTCTCTGTAAACGTTCTACAGTCTCTGTAAACGTTCCACAGCCGTAACATCCGGGTGCCCTGTATCATGCCACTATTTGTCTTGTCTATGCACCTTTTTCATGGTATCCTACCATAATAAAGACTCAAAGTAAGGGGCATCCATGACCATTTTTGTCAATTTTACCACCGGCAAAACTACCCGCCGGCTGACCGATTCCCGCAAGTGTCACATCAATTGGGTCATCACCGACAGCGATTTGGAAGCCCACCCGGCGGTTCTGGCCTATGTGAAAAACCAGGGCCTCGGCTTTGAAGTCCCCTACCGTTTTGGCTCACAAAACCATACCTATTTCCCGGATTTCATTGTAGTATTGGACGATGGTCACGGCAAAGATGATCCCCTGCATTTGATTAAAGAAAAGAAGCTCGCCATGGAGAGTTTTTGGGTTCCGGGGGTTAACCGGCTGGGGGTATATGGGAGATGGGGTTTCGCAGAGTTCCGATATGTGTATGATATAGAGGAGGACTTTGCGAAGGTGGTGGAGGGGGTTGTGAGGAGAGAGGACGGTTTAGCATGAATAAACAGGTTCAAACCGAACTTGACACCCTCAAAAACATCATCATTAACACCCTCCCGGTGGAACAAATCATCCTTTTTGGCTCATACGCCTACGGAACACCCCACAAGGATTCCGATCTGGATTTATATGTTGTCTTAAAAGATGAAGTGCAAATACGGCTGATTGATGCGGCTATACAAATTCGTCATGCTATAGGCAGAAAAAAAACAATGCCCCTTGATATTATCACCAATAAATATAGTAGATACCAGGAACTCACGAAGGGAGCTACCATGGAACGTACCATCGCGCGGGACGGCATAAAGATATATGGCTAACGAAGAAAAAGTAAAACAGTGGATAGATATCGCCAATATGGTGTGCAATCCCGTTATCCGACAGAAATGCAAATTGAAAAAGAGGATATGACTCGTTCATTGGGATACGCAAAAACTATAAAACAATTTATCCAACTGCAAGCTCCGGATATATTCAGAAATGATGATAATAACAAGGAGCCGCCCCATGCCTAAGACCCCCGCACGTTCAGGTGAGCGGCTCGCCGGTGTTTGGCCGGGCGGGGGCGCGGTCAGGTGACCGCTTGCTGCCCCCGCAGGGGTCCGCTTATTGGGCAAGCACCCAGGGGGTAGTATTATAGGCGGTGGAAAGGTTTCCCGCAGACGTGGGGCCAAGCGTGTTGTCAAATTTCCTTAGGTAGCTGGTTTTGGCCCAGTATACCGCATAGCCGTAGTGCGTGCCGCCGCTAAGGCCGGTGGTGACCTTGTTGGCGAGGTCCCCACCGGCGTCGGAGCCGTAGATAGTGCCGCCGTTTTTGGTGAAGGCGGTGGCGGCGGTGTGTACATTCACCCCGCCGCCTGCGGCAGTAGCGGTATTACCGCTGATGGTCCCGCCTTCCATGGTGAAGGTGCCCTCTACCTCCACCCCGCCGCCTCTGCTGTTGGAGGAATTGCCGCTGATGGTCCCGTCGTTCATGGTGAAGGTCGCGTTGGTCTCTACACTCACCCCGCCGCCGGCGCCGGTGCTGGTATTGCCGCTGATGGTCCCGCCGTTCATGGTGAAGGTCGCGAGGCCGCCTATTACCCTTATCCCAGCGCCGTAGTTGGCGCCGATATTGCCGCTGATGGTCCCGCCGTTCATGATGAAGGTGGCGGGGCTATCTACACGCACCCCATAGCCGAGGCTACCGGTACCGCCGGTCAGGGTGAGGTGAGCGCCCAAGGTTACCTTGTTGTTGTTTTCGATGTGCAGGACATTTGTGCTTGGGGCTGCGGCGACGTTCAGGGTTCCTCCGCTGGCCGCTCCCTGTAATACAATGGGGGGATAGGCGTTTTCCCCCGTTATGTCAAGCCAGCCATAAGCACTTGCTCCGCTTGTGTCGGTGATGGTTCCCGAAACGATGATAGTGACGGAGGTGGGGCTGGCCTGGGTACCCAGCGTACCGGGACTGTTACCGCTGTTATAGGCGGTCTTAATGGCGGTCAGGACCGCAACGGGATTGGTTCCGGTATCGTGTTTTTGTCCGGTATAGGCGGTGGTTGCCGCTTCCAGCGTGGTCTTTGCGCTGTCTATTGCCGCCTGATCCGCGTCAGCGTTGTCGTAGACGGTTTGGGCCGCGGTGATTGCGCTGTCAAAGGTTGTCTCAATAGTGTCCAGGTCCGCCGTAATAACCCAATAGATGCTGGGGGACGTACCGGCTTTGGTGGCATTGGCGGCGGTAAGGGCGGCTTGCAGGGCGGTTTTGTCGACAGGGTCGGAGACGGGGATGGTGGGGATGGTGGAGGTGTCAGGGTCGTCATCGCCGGTAGTCTTGGGGCACCCGGTAAGGGCCAACGCCCCTGCCAGCATGAGGGCGAGTACCGCCGTCATTGAGCTATATCTTTTCATCTTGTATTCCCTCCTTAGAATGGAATATAAAAGAGAAGCCCCGCCGTATACTGTGTATCGAACAACGTCCGATAGCCTGGGGAGGCATAAGTTATACGGCGGGGCTCCATTGAACCCATTACCAGAGAATGATAGTTGTATCGGAAAGAGTTATATCCTAGTAACCCAAGCGCAATTAGGGGGGGGGGGGGGGGGGGGGGGAGAGAGAGAGTGGGAGAAGGCGAACGGTGGAAGCATTGACACCCCACGTTAGAGGGGAGGAAGGGTTCTGGGGGAAAAAAAAAAAAAAAGGAATATAAAGTGTCACCGCTATA
>BNUX01000029.1 GCA_025997675.1 Spirochaetia bacterium
TGGAGGGAATGAAGTTGGGGCTTCTGCCTTCAATTATATCCACGATATTGAACCCCATTGAAAGCCCAAGGGTTACGATTTCAGCAATGGTCCCGGATATACCGAATTTACCGGTCATATTCTGAAAGGTGGGGAAGGAGAAATCCGCGTTAAACTTCAGGGTAAGGGGGTCCGGCTTATCAGCTTTCCCCTCAATATGGATGATATCAAAGCCCACCCCCAACGCGGGGGTAAAAGCGCCGGGCATATAGCTCTTTCCCAGGCCCCGGAGCACAACGGCGTAGGTAAAATTCTGAAGCCGTCCCACTTTGCCGATATTATGGCGGACTCCCACATCCCCCATAGCGGTCCAGACCTGTTCTCCGGGATCATCCTTCCCAACGGCGAAGTTGAATCCCAGGCCGAGGTTAAACCCGGGGTACAATTCCTTGGCGGCGCTCAGGTTTCCCCCGAAGGTGACTCCTATGGGATACTCCCCCTCAAACCCGGTACTATGCAGGAGGTGCAGGGCGCTTCCCAATACGACATATTTCGTGGGGATTAGGGCCCCCAACTCGGCAACATTGCCGAACCCCTTATCAAAACTGGTGGTGAGCATGGCAAGATACCCGGCATCAAAAACGATTCTTTGGGCATCCCCCCCCGCTGCGGGATTCAGGATACTTGCGGGGGCCCCTCCTTGGGAGGTAATGAAACCACCCCGCCCTGCTAATTCCGGGGAAGAGAGGTCCAGGACCGTTTCCGCCCCATGCTGATCCGCCGGGAGGATCCGGATTATCCAGAGGATACTTATCGCACAAAAAAGCGCCCTTCGCATACACGGTTCCTTTTACAGGGATACCCACATAATAGAATAATTACGAATTTGCGCAAGACCGGTAAAAGGAAACCGTCACCGATATGCCCATAGGGATAAGGGTGATGGCAAGGAGCAGAACCCCCAGCCTGGTTCTTTGCGAAAAAAACGCCCAGTAGGCCGTAGCCCCCAGGAAGGGAAGTGCCGCCATGACCATGACCAGGGGAATACGGGTCCAGGTAGAAAGCCGGGACGCCATAGCAATAAAAAAGGGGAGGCCCACCGCGAGGGCAGTCCAGAGAATGGGGGTCAGCACCAGCAGGGCGGGATCGTTTTGGGCGCTCCAGCTTACCCCCCGGATGGCCGCAACGGGGATAAGCCAGAGGAGGGCAAAATGGGTATAGTGCGGGGCGGGGATACGTCCGACGCGGCATACCAGCAGGGGAAAGACCGCGGGGAGGGTGACGATATCAATGCAGGCGCTGAACCACCGGGAAAGGCCGAATGCGCCGGGGCTTATAAAGGAGTCCAACAGACTCTCGCCTAAGAAGAACCGGATGAGGGCAACGATACTTCCCAGGAGCAGCGCCCAAATACCGCCTGAGCCTTCGGTTTCCGGCTTGGATATGGAGCGCCAAAAGAGATAAAACAGGGGCATCCACAGGAAGCAAAACAGACTCATCAGGATACGGTACCACAGGGGAGGGGATTCAACAAGGGATTCCCCGTGGGCCATTGACAGGAGCGCCGGTGGTTTTTATACTCTGATAGAATCTTATGGACACACCCAAGCTTTCGTTTGTTAGTTTTAAAAAAGACTCATACATTGTGGTGGAAGGGAACCAGAACACGGACCGGTTTTTTATCATCCGGGAAGGGAAGGTCCGCATTTCCAAGGTCGTGAAGGTGGTGAAGGAAGACGGCGGCGATACCCTGGGGCCCGGGGATTTCTTTGCCGTGGTGTCCGCCATGTCCGCCCACAGCCACATCGAAACCGCCCAGGCCGCAACCGATTGTACCGTGATTTCCGTCCCGAAGGAACAGTACGGCGAGTTTATCCAGAAAAACACCGCCGTGGCGATGAAGATAATCCTCCAGTTTTCCAAGCGTATGCGCTATCTGGACGCGGCCCTGACCAAGCTGACCCTGAAGAATAATGCCGACGAAGATATTTCCCAGCTTTTCAATGTGGGGGAATACTACGCAAAGATAAACCAGTTCAACCTGGCCTATTACGCCTATTCCCGGTACCTAAAACACTGTCCTCAGGGGGAGCATGGCACCCTGATCCGGGAACGGATGAAGAAGATAGCCCCCTACGTTACCTCGGTACGGAAGGAGTTTCCCCCGGATGAGTTTACCCGGAAATATGCCAAGGATTCGATGATATTTTCCGAAGGGGAGCCCGGGGACGAGCTCTATATTATCCAGAGGGGGGCGGTAAAGATTGCCAAAATTGCAGATAACAACGAAATCCTCCTGGCGGTCCTGAAACCCGGGGATATTTTTGGGGAAATGGCCCTCTTGGAATCAAAACCCCGCACCGCCTGTGCCCTGGCATACGAAAATTGCGTGCTTCTCATGGTGAGCCGGGCTAACTTTTCCCATGTAGTCGCCGTTCAGCCCCAACTCGTTGCCAAACTGACGGTCCTCCTGGCGGAACGGATCTGGTTCATCTACAAACAGCTCGCCAACACCCTGATAGACAACCCTCTGGGGCGCATTTACGACGCCCTGGTCCTCCAGCTTGAAAAGAACCGGGTGAACACCTCGGTGGAACAACCCCATACGTTTGACTTCGGCCTCAAGGAACTGGTAAACATGGTGGGCCTTTCCCCTGATGAAGGGTATATGATGACGAAGAAGATCATGGAGAACCGCAAAATCCAGCTGGTGAATGATAAGATCTACGTGCTTGATGTCCGGGATATTGCCCAGCAGGCCCAACTGTACCGCCGCACGATCCGTAAGGTAAAGGCCTGAACCTTAGAACACAACCACCGGGTTGTCCCACTCATCCAGCCGTATCGCGGCCACATCGAAGGAGTTGCTCCACGGCCCCTTCTCACCGTTATCACACCGCCAGCGGGCCTTGGCACGGCACTTCCGGTTGCAGAACTCCGAGGGAAGGCTGAACTCCGGGCGGGCATGGTGGAAGGTTTCATGCCAGGTGTGTATACCGCCGTCTTCCCCGTCGTATTCAATGGAGATTTCCAGACTATCGGCAGTCATGGGGATGCCCACTGCGGAACTGCCCTCATCGTGAAAGCGCCCCTTGAGCTGTCCCGGCTCATTGTTAATCAGTTCACCCTCCGGGTGGGTCTGGGGCTTCACCTTGCGGACGTGGGTCGTTTTCCAGATCGGCAGGCCCATCACCGTCAGGTTGGCGCCGATCACCAGTTCGTTATAGCGCAGACGGTGGTTCACTATGGTGCGATAGGCATTTATCATGGTTTCCCGGGCCGCCTCGTGCTTTTTATAATCCACCGGGCCGGCATTGCCGCCGTCAATTACCGCCAGGGTCAAGCAAAAATCGGTATGCAGTACCTTGACCACAGCGGTTTCCCCCACGGGAACACCCACCCGTTCCCCGTCGGAATCCAAAAAGGTGTTGATTTTTGTCCCCAGGACGAATAATTTGTGGTCATCTACCTCGAAAACATCCGGTTCACGCATATAGTTTCCCTATTTAAAGAAGATTCATCGGACTTTCCATCTGCCGGACCAACGGCCCGATTACCTGCACGCAGAAGTGTTGCTTGTTCCGGAAGAAATGCTTTCTCTTCATGAAGAAATGCTTTTTCTCCATGAAGAAATGTTTTTCCTCCATGAAGAAATGTTTTTCCTCCATGAAGGAACGTCACTCCTTCAAGAAGGAACGTCACTCCTTCAAGAAGGAACGCCACTCCTTCAAGAAGGAACGCCACTCCTTCACCGTATTCCTGTCAAGGCGGGATATTTCTTCCGCCCTCACTGTCAAACACCGTCTTCCCCAGGGCCGATGCATCGTCCCTGATCCCCGCCCGGTACTTCTCCAGCGCCTCCCGCTCCCGCTCCAGCTCCGTAAAGGCATACACCGTCTCCCCCGCCGGCCCAATGGCCACATCCGGCATCGCGTAGGCGCCAATCTCCTTGATAATCTGATCCCGGGCAAGGGCCATGTTTTTTGGCCGGCATTCTGCGGCCTTGGGGTCAATATCGGTGGGCTTAACCGCCAGGGGTTTGTCCCAGATATGCCCGTACCCGCTTTTCCGCAGATTTTCCCGCTTGATGGTTTCGTTGTCCCGCTTCACCCCAAAGTACCGGAGGGCGGGGATGAGCCAGAAGAGGGCCGAAAAGACCAGGGGCACAATACCTAAGCCTATGGTGAGAACGGGCAGGGGATTGGCCATCAGAGTGGAAGAGAGTATGTAGGTAACGCCGTACAGGTAGGAGGCGGCGTCAAAGTGGGCCTGGGTGAGGATTGCCCCGGTGGTGAGGGTATTATATAGAAAGTAACCGCCAAAAATCAGGTTGACGCTGTTGATGACGGCGAACCAGCTGTTCATCTTCTTCGTATTTGACGAGAAGGAAAACAGCCGCTTGATGGGCGCGGAGAAACCGGTAAAGGACCGGTCCTTCTTATCCGCCCGTAACAGCAATTCGTCAAAGCGGTACACCACGGTTCCGTCATCGGTTGCCTCCGGCAGGCCGCCGAATTCGGCGCAGTACCCGGTGATCCGCCCCTCCGCCTCGGCGGGGCTGTTCCCGGTAAGGGTCATGAACTCCGGCAGGGAAATGACCCCCCGGTTGGCTTGGATATAGGCGATCACCGCCTGCTTTTCCCGGGAGGCCCAGTCGGCGTTGGGGTCCCCATCGCCGAATACAAAGGAAAAAATCGCCTTGTAGAGGGGGCGGCCCTTAGGACGGGGGGCAGGGGTGTTTCGGCCATAGTACCGGCGATCCAGGGATTTAGTCAGCTCGGAATAAAACCAGATGCGGATTATCAGGTCGAAAATACCGGAGGCAAAATACAGGCCCCCAATCCCCCCGCCCCGATTGGAGGAACGGTTGTTCGATGATTGGGAGGAGGCTGCCACGGAAACCATCAGGGCGGCCAGGGCGATGAGCATGAACAGGACAAAATAGCCCACCAGCATCACCATGATCCAGACCTTGAAGACCAAAGCGGCGGCAATTTTCAGGCCCCTGCCGAATTTCTCCATGAACCGGCCAAGGCGGGCCTTAAACCCCCGGTATTTACTGGTAAAACCCCGGGGAAAGGAATAGAGAATCTCCCCGGATTCAGTCACCAGAAGCCGGGCGGAGTACTCATCCGCCGCCCGGGGAACCAATTCCCGCACCCTATGCAGGGGCAGCGCTGTCTTGGCCACAATATCGGCAACCGTGGCCCCCCCGCTTTGCCGGCGAAATGCCTCGGTTACCTTCCGGTACGCTTCCCTGTCTGCTTGCTCCATGAAACTCCCTTATTTCCCCCTGCGCTCGTCTTTTTCCAGAATAGCCGCCAGGGTGATACTACTGAAGAAAGTATTGATCAAATCTCCTACCTCTGCCCAGACCCCATGGGTTAGGCACATCCCTATCCGGGAACAATCCTTGACCTGTTTATCGCAGAAACTGAGGTTCAAATTCTCCCCGGCGGCGTCCAGGATCTTTTTTATGGTCAGCTTTTCCAGAGGCTGGGCAAAGTAAAACCCCCCCCCGGGCCCCCGGACCGACGAAACGATACCCGCTTTCCGGAGCTTAAAAAAGATCTGCTCAAGAAATACGGAGGAGATTTGCTCCTGTTCCGAGAGACTGGTAATGGACACCGGTGCTCCATCCTTCCCGATTTTTGCCAGTGCCAAGGTTGCCCTCAGTGCGTAACGGCCTCTAGTGGTGATTCTCATAGGTACCTCAATTATGACTATCATACTAATGAATTATGGTAAAAAGGTAAAGATTTTATATGCAATTTTACCGGTATTTTACCCGGTTGATACCGTTGACAGTTCCGGGGGTCTATAGTATCTTAAGAACATATTATTTTTGGCAAGGAGTATAATCATGGGACAGGTCAGTAAAAACGCCCGTACGTCCAGCACGACCCAGAAATTCTTCTGTTCCTGCGGGGGTGAGGTTAAAATGAAGACCCTGTTTGAAAGCGGCAAGTTCAAGAACATCGCGGAATGTGAGAAATGCAAGCGGACCGAACGGCGTCCTTCGGATTTCAAGTGATTTCAGGGGTCTTTGACTCCGGTTTAAATTTTTGTATAGTGGGGGTTTCCGTTGGCAGGTAAAAGCAGTTCCGCAGAAAAGCGTCACCGGCAGAGTGAGGAGCGTCGTCTCCGTAATAAGTCGGTAAAGAGTTCCGTAAGGACCAGTGTGAAGAAATTTGAGATGTTGGCCCGGAAGAAGGATTCCGATAAAGCCGAAGCGGCTCTTAAGGATATGATTAAGAAGTTAGATACCGCCGCCCGGAAGGGGATTATTAAGAAAAACGCCGCGTCCCGGAAAAAGTCCCGGATGCAGCGCCTCTTTAATTCACTGGAGACGAAGTCTCCGGCCCAGCCGAAAGCCGCTCAGTAACGCGGGTTTCTCCCCGGTGAGGGCATAATGGCGGGAAAAGTTGAGCGGAAGGTAACCAAAGCTGATATTATCGATTTAATATATGAAAGGACCGGAATGAACCGGAAAGAAATCCGGATGGTGATGGATCTTTTCATAGACGCGATAAAGGATGCCCTCGTAGCGCAGCAACCCGTTGAATTGCGGGGGTTCGGGACCTTTGAAGTGCGGATCCGCAAGGCCCGCCAAAAGGCCCGGAACCCGAAAACCGGAGAGACGGTTTCCGTTAATTCTCATGGTATCGCCGCTTTCCGTCCCGGCCGGGAAATGAAGCAGGATGTCTGGAATATCAACGACAACGACAATGGCGAAAAAGCGCCATGAGTTCGGGATCCGGGGCTTGGAGAGCGTTTCTTGTTAACCTTGGGATGATACTCCTTGGCGCCCTGCTCTTTGCCGCATCCTTTCCCAATCTTTTAGCGATAAACGGTATCCCCCTCCTGGCATGGATAGCTTTTGTCCCGGTTTTTGTCGTTGTCCACCGGGTATCCCTGGGTGGCTCGGTTTTTTTCGGCGCCCTCTACGGCTATGCCGCCTACGGCCTTTTCAACTATTGGCTCAGCGTTTTTCACCCCCTGGCGGGGCTCATCGTGGGCTTCGTCTACCTCATTTATTTTGCCGTCCTCTTCCCCCTCCTAAAACTGGCGTCCACCCTCTTTCCCTCCAGGGCTTACCTGGTCCAATGGCTCCTCTGGATAGCCTACGAATACCTGCGGACCCTGGGTTTTTTGGGGTATCCCTACGGTATTGCCGGCTATTCCCAGTGGCAGGTTTTGCCGGTGATACGGATCGCCAGCATCTTCGGGGTGTGGGGGGTTTCCGCCCTGGTGGTGTTCCCCTCGGTCTATGTGGCGGCGGCCCTCAAGGACCGGCCGGTTAGGGCCTTTTTAGGCCGGGAATGGGCGGCAGGGCTGGTCTGGTTAATCGCCCTTGGGGCAAGCCTGGGATATGGCTTTGCCTCTCCGGTGGATTATTCACAGGCTCCCAGGGTCCGGTTTGCCCTGATACAGCACAATACCGATCCCTGGCGGGGGGATATCGCGGACTACCGGCAAAACTATGAAACCTTGAAGCGCCTTTCCCTGGAGGCGGTAGCCGCAGAGCCGAAACCCGATATGGTGGTCTGGTCTGAAACCGCCTTTGTCCCCCGCATCTACTGGCACACGGTGTACCGGGATGACCCCGAATCCTGGCAGCTGGTGAAGGAACTCCTCGCCTTTCTGGACACCCAGGATGTCCCCTACATCATCGGAAACGACGATGCCCGGCGGGAGATCAACCCTCAGGGTGTCTGGGAACGGGTGGATTACAATGCGGTGATGCTCTTTGAGGGGAAAGAAAATACCCGGCTCTACCGGAAACTGCACCTGGTGCCCTTTACGGAACATTTCCCTTACGAAAAACAGCTCCCCTGGGTTTACACCGCCCTGAAAAATGCGGATACCCACTTTTGGGAGAAGGGCGATACGGCCACGGTCTTCGACGCGGCGGGGGTGAAGTTTTCGACCCCTATTTGCTTTGAGGATACCTTCGGCTATCTTTCCCGGGACTTTGTCCGGGGCGGGGCGGAGATTATCGTGAACCTCAGCAACGACGCCTGGTCCAAAAGCGTCCCCGCCCAGATGCAGCACCTGTCCATGGCGGTATTCCGGGCGGTGGAGAATTCGCGCTCCATGGTGCGGTCCACCTCCTCGGGCCAGACCTGCGCCATTGACCCCAATGGCAGGATACTCGCTATGGCGGAACCCTTTACGGAAGCGCGGCTTACGGTGGAGGTTCCGGTCATTACCCGGGAAACCCTTTACACCCGCTGGGGCGATCTCTGGGCCAAACTTTTCACTCTGGCGGCTGCTATCGTGTTGATCCTGGGGATAGGGCTGAGTATAATGAGAAAAGGTAGGAACCGATGAATACACGGAAAAAAATACTCTTTGCCGATGATGATCCCCTGAATGTTGAGTTTTTCGAGGTAATTCTTTCTAAACTGGGGTTTGCGGTTGAAAAAGCGGAGGACGGCGAGGCTGCCCTGGAACTGGTAAAGCGGTTTCATCCGGACCTCATCATCATGGACAATATTCTGCCCAAACTGTCCGGCTGGGATCTTACCAGGATGCTTAAGGCCGACCCCAAGTACCGGGACATCCCGATCATCATGCTTTCCGCCCTGGACGATGTGAAGGATAAGGTTGAGGGCTTTGAGCTTGGGATAGATGATTATATCACCAAACCCTTTAATTTTTCCGAAGTCCTGGCCCGGATACGGGCGGTTTTGCGGAACCGGGAACTGTTCGGCCAGATACTGGTCCGGGAATCCCGGTTAAGCCTGGCGGAGGAACTCAGCGCCGATATGAAGGCTTCGGTGGGGGCCTTCATCAAGAGCATGGATGATTTGGAGACCGCCATCGCCGCGGTTACCGGGGATGGAAAGCAGATAGACGCAGGTACCCTGTCCGCCCGGATCACCTCGGTACGGAAACATATCGCCGAGCTGGATGCCCGGATAGAGCGGACCCTCTCGGAGTGGGAGGATCTTAAGAAAAATGAAATAGGCATTAAGACCCTGGAGACCCGGATACGGGCTGAGGTAGGACTAGAGGAACATGGCAAAAACAGATAGTAAGCGGGGCGACCACACGGTGGTTTTAGGAAGCCTCACCAGTTTCAACGGGATCCTTCGGTTTAAGGAAACTGTTTGTATTCGGGGAACCTTCAAGGGAACCATAGAAGCCTCAGGCGCCCTTATTGTGGACAAGGGAGCGGTGGTAGAGGCGGATCATATCAATGTAGCGTCCCTTTCGGTTTACGGAACCGTGGTTGCGGAGGTTCACGCCCTGGACAAGATCGACATGCTCTCCGGCGCCGAGGTCCGGGGGGACTGTACCGCCGCCCGCCTGCGCATTGCCGACGGGGTCCTCTTTGACGGGCAGTGCAGCATGACCGGGATGGATAAGGAAGTGGAGATATTCTCCCGGCCCACCGAAGAGATCAAGGCGGAATTGCAGAGAGTGAATGGCTGATGCAGCGGTGCTTATAGAAGCCCTGGCTGCCGCCTCCCTTACCCTGGCCGTCGCCGAATCATGTACCGCAGGCCTGGTGGCGGATAGTATCGCCCGGGTTCCCGGGGCTTCCCGGGTGTTCTGGGGGTCCTTTGTTACCTATTCTGTGGATGCCAAGATAAAACTCCTGGGGGTGGAGGCGGATATCATCCACCGCCACGGGGCGGTGAGCCGGGAGACCGCCCTGGCAATGGCGGAGGGGGCCCTGGAAAAAAGCGGAGCCGGTGTGGCGGTGTCCGTGACCGGCCTGGCGGGTCCCGAGGGGGACGGTTCCGGGCAAAGGGTGGGCACGGTCTGGATAGGGATTGCCCGGAGGGACGTACCGGCGGAGGCCGTATGCTCTGTTTTTGCCGGGGACCGGAGCGCCATCCGTAAAGCCGCCGCCGCCGGCGCCATTGCGGAGCTACTGAAAAGAGTAAATTGAGTATATTAATACTAAGGAGTTTTGATGAGATACCAGGACGAAGATGAGAATGAGGGCAAGGAAAAGGAAGAAGGGAAGGGGACCGATCTCCTGATGAATAGGATGCTTAAGACCCGGACCATCCTGCTTTCCGGGGAAATAAAGAAGGAACTGGCGGAACGGACCATCAGGCAGCTTCTGCTCCTGGAGGATATGGGGGATGATCCCATCCGTATCTTTATCGATTCCCCCGGCGGGGACGCCGATGCGGGCTATGCCATCTTCGACATGATCCGCTTTGTGAAACCCCCGGTGTGGACCATCGGCATGGGCCTGGTGGCCAGTGCGGCGGCTATTATTCAGCTCGCCAGCCCCAAGGACCAGCGGGTAGGGCTGCCCAACAGCCATTACCTTATCCACCAGCCTTTGTCGGGGATCCGGGGGGTGGCCACGGACATTGAGATTCACGCCCGGGAACTGGAAAAACTCCGGGATAAGATAAACCGCCTGATTGCCGATGAAACCGCCGTGGCCTTTGCCCAGGTGGAGAAGGATACCGACCGGGACTACTGGATGAACGCCGAGGAGGCGGTCAAGTACGGTCTGATTTCCCGGGTTATCACTACCCGCAGCGAACTGGCCTAACAAACCCCGTGCCCTCCCAGATCCTGCATACCCTTTTTGGGGAGGATGTACTGGCCGCCCTGGACCGGGCGCTCCGGCCCGGGTTTGGTGTGGTTGCCAAACGGGCCCGGGAAAAGGTTGAAGAGGAGTTCCGCTTTTCCTTTGTCCTGGGCTGTCAGGGGCCGGATATTTTTTACCATAATCAAATGACCAGGCCCGTTGGGCTGGAATACGGCACGCTGCTACACCGCCGGGGCTCCGGGGCCTTCACGGCGGCCCTCCTCAAGCTGGCCCTGCCGGCTTCCCCAGCCTCGGCGGCGGACGTGCTGGCCCACCGGAAGGAAGGGGCGATCACCGGCCTGGGGGCCTATGCCCTGGGCTTTATGACCCACGCCATTCTGGATAGGGCCTGCCACCCCTATATTGTGTACAAGACCGTGAGGGAACCTACTATTCACGCCTTTTTTGAGCGGATTCTGGACACGCTGATGCTGGAGGAACTGCGCAGGATGCCTGTTGCGGCCTGGGATCAGGATAGCCTGGCCCAAATCTGCGATAGCCCACCTGCCGGGTTAAAGGATATTCTGGCTCTGGCCCTTCGCCAGGCCTTTCCCGAACGGGCCGGGAGGGATGCAAAGTTACGGCAGCGCATGGACAATACCTTTCGGGACTGCGGGTGGTTCTACCGGTATACGGCCCCCGGGCGGACATCCTTCCCGCGGGATATAATGGAAGAAATACCCCTGGTTTACCTCTATCCCGAAGATTTACCCGATGATATCGACTACCTGAACCGGGAACACCGGGACTGGTACTACCCGACTGGGGACAGCCCTGCGGATTCCCGTTCTTTCCCGGACATCTACGCCCAGGCCCTGGAATCCGCCGTGGAAACCCTGTCCCCGCCCATAGCCGTATACCTGGAAACCGGGGCCTTCCCCATCGTGGAGGCCGCCCGGCGCATCGGCAATGGGGGGCTCTCCATCCAGGACGCAACGGGGAAGCCCTGCGCGCCAAGCCGCTCGGACCCCCTGCCCCTGGAACGGGTGCTGGAGCAACAGCGGCGGCTTCGCTCGATTAGAACGTAATTGTTTTTGGCGCCCCGGTAAAAGACGCAAAGGTAGCCACCGCATCTTTGAGGTACAATACCTGGGTATTACCGTCATCCGGGGAATACCGGTCCTTCAGGGAAGGGAAGGCTTCCAGCATATGCACCCTTGGTTCCCGCCGGGGGTCCTCAATGGCTTTTGCCTGGATACGGAGCCAGGTTCCGTTTGCCCCGTCAAAGGCGCTGATTTCGATTTTGGGGTTCGCCTTAATCTGCTTTGAAACATCCTTGTTTTTTCCGGTCTGGATGTAGAGCTTGCCCTCAAAAAGGTCGATGGTGCCGAAGGGACGGACCCGGGGCTGGTCACCCTCGGTGGTTGCCAGATAATAGGTCTGGGCTTTCTTTAAAAAGTCGTATACTTCCTGCATAAAAACACCTCCATAATGTACCTATCGTAGCGATTTAGTAGTTTATTATTCAATACCCCGGGGCCGGGCATTAAGAAGGCGTATTCTGCGTACCGCCGTGGTTGGCATTACGGCAAGATGGTTGTACTTGAGTCCGATAATATCACAGACCCGGTTTATGAACGTGACGCAATCACTAAAGGGAACAACAAACGGTGGGGGATTATTCTCCCATTTGGCTATCAATTCCTTTATTTTGTTCAGCCGGTCTTCGTCAACGAAGAATTCCGCATACTCATGGATTATGGGATACACGGTGTTATGCTGTAATACACCGCGTTTTGTAATGGGCATCCCGGGGGTGGTCGGGTAAAAGCCCCATATACCGGATCCTTCAATGGCTATAGAAGCATGACCGGCTATGGATTTTTTGTTGTTCTCAACCGGGGTTCCGCGGGCATACGCAAGAAACATTACCTTATGATGCCCCTCCGATGGAACCTCCAGCGCTTCCGGGGCGCCGGCGCAGCTTGTGTATATACCGATACAACAAGCTAAAATACACCAAAACAGTTTGGTTTTAGTCATGATGCATATCCCTTGAAAAAATAAGATGAATAGAATCTACATTAGTACACTATAATATTCTTTAATATTCTTTCAATGGGATCAAGTGACTTTAATACCTCACCTCACCCCACCGCCTTCTCCACCAGTTCCGAAAGCAGGGGGATGAGCTGCTTCTTCCGGGAAACCACATCCTTCATCACATAGATGCCCGTATCCCTTTGGGGGAAGGTGATCTGGGTGATAAGGGATTTTTTGCCCGCCACAAAGAGGAGCGAATCCAGGGCGGTAACATCGGTTACCAGGAGGGCGGCGAAAAGGTACTTCCGGGAAAGGCAGATTTTTTCCAGTTCCCCCAGGATTTCCTCCCGCCGCAAGGCAAGGGCGTCGGGGTGGTCGGTTTCGATCTGGCTCACCGAGAATTCCGCACCCTCTTCGGCATATTCCTTCATGTCCATGGTTAAGAGTTCAACTGCGGGCCGGGCGTTGATGCGGTTCGCCTCGGCTTGCAGTTCCCCTCCCAGTTCCAGGATGTCAAGGCCGGTGACCGAGGAAAGGTACTCCGCCGTATTCCGGTCAATATCGGTGGTGGTGGCGGAGTGGAGGGACAGGGTGTCCGAAAGGATACCACAAAGCAGTATTGAGGCGATTTCCTTGTCCATGGGGACATGGGCTTCCCGGTAGAGGTTGGTAATGATGGTGCAGGTGGCGCCTACCACCTTGTTAATAAAGGTAATGGGGTATTTGGTGGAGAGGTTTCCCAGCCGGTGGTGGTCTATCACTTCCTGGATGCGGTAGTTTTCTATCCCCTCAATGGCCTGGATGGGCTCGTTGTGATCCACCATGATCACCTCAATGTTGGGTTCCTTTATGAGGTCCCCCTCAAAGATGAGTCCCGCCACCCGGCCCTCTTCGTCTCCCACAGGGAGGCAGCGGGAGGGGGCCTTGGAAAGGGGCTCCCGGATTTTCCGCACCGGGTCGTTCAGGCGGACCAGGGGCACCGTATTGTCACCCATTTCTCCCACCGGGGTGGAATAGATGATCAGCATCGCGGCAGAGGAGGTGTCGAAGGGGCAGGTTATCACCGAAACCCTGTTTTTTTCCGCCAGGGCTGCCAGTTCCCGATCCAGGGTATGGCCGTTAGTGAGGATGAGGGAGCGGACTTTCCGTTCAATGCAGAACTTTTGGAGATCCCAGCGATCCCCCATGATTACCAGGGCGTCGGTGGGGCTCTCCTCCTCAAGGTGCTGTTTGAAGTAATCGTTGTAGGAGGCGGCTACCACGATGGGGGACTTCTTCACCTCCTCCGCGTTAAACATCGTGATGGGCTGGGCCCGGAGGGTACTCACCACATGGTTGATGGATACGGAGAAATAGGACTTCTTATTGGGGTTGATGTGGCTGATGACGTAATTGGCAAAAGCCCGGTAGTAGAGCATGCTCTTGTACATCCCCTCCCGGTCAACGATGGCGATAACCCGCAGGCCCTCCTTCTGCATCCGTTCCAGGGCGGCCCAGAGGGAAACATCCTCATTGATGGTTACCGGGGGGTCTGAAAGATAGTAGGCCGTTTTCGGGATCAGGTCCGGCAGGTATACCGGGGGGGGAACTTTAAAGCGATTAAGGATGTATTCTGTCTGGGGGCTGAGGTTCCCTGCCCGGGCTGCGAAGTAGTTTGTCTGTCCCTGGGCCTGTTTGAGCCGGGCGTAGGCGGCGGCGGATACCACCGAATCCGTATCCGGGTTCCGGTGGCCGATGATGTAAACGTGTTTTTCCATGATGTGTGTCCTATAAATTATGCTGAGGATAGTTTACTATGATTCGCGGAGATAGGTAAATAGAATGATTGAGCGATCGAAGATTGTCCTTATCGCGTTCCTGGGGAATCCCGGGCCGGAATACGCGGGAAACCGCCACAACGCCGGCCGGCTCCTGGTGGAGCATCTACCCTTTGCGCCTTCCCTAAGCTGGCAGAAGAAATACAAGGGCCTTTACGCTCCCCTGGAGGACGGTTCCTCTCGGCTCCACTTCCTCATGCCCGAAACCTACATGAACCTCTCCGGGGAGTCGGTCCGGGCCGCCGCGTCCTTCTTCAAGATCCCCCCGGCGCAGATTCTGGTGGTCCATGACGAACTGGAACTAAGCCTGGGAACGGCGGCCTTCAAGTTTTCAGGCGGCCTGGGAGGGCATAACGGCCTGCGGTCCATGAAGGCCTGTTTTGGGACCCCCGATTTCTGGCGTCTCCGTATCGGCATTGGCAGGCCTGAACCAGCGGATCGGAGGTCCGACGATGTCTCCGGCTGGGTCCTTTCGGATTTCAGTGCCGCGGAAAGGCCGGCGCTGGAGCAGGTCCTGGAAGCTGCCGCTGCGGCATTGGTACGGGCGCTGGTGGAGGGGCCGGAGACGCTGCTGCCGGAGTGGAATAAGAAGAAGGTAGGGTAGTATACTAAGCCATGTCCGACAAACCCCTTGCCGAAACCGAAGCCTTTAAAGCCCTCTACGACACCGTAGCCCGGCTCCGTGCCCCCGACGGCTGCCCCTGGGACCGGGAACAGTCCCCCGCCACCCTTCGCGGCGACCTCATCGAAGAAACCTACGAATGTATCGAAGCCATCGATGAAAAGGATCCCCCCCACATCAAGGAAGAACTGGGGGACCTCTTTCTGCTGGTAACCATGCTCGCCTACATGCACGAACAGGAGGGGCTTTTTTCCGTGGCAGACAGCCTTCAATGCGTCACCGAAAAACTAATCCGCCGTCACCCCCATGTGTTTGGGGAAGTAACGGTGAAAGACAGCAATGAGGTTTTGGACAACTGGGCAAGGATAAAGGTGGAGCAGGAGGGCCGCAAACCCAAGGATTCCCTCATGGACCAGGTGTCCCGCTCCTTGCCGCCCTTAGACCGGGCTTACAAGCTGCAGAAAAAAGCCGCCAAGGCCGGGTTTGACTGGCCGGATGTGCCGCCCGTTATGGGGAAGCTGGAGGAAGAACTGGGGGAGGTAAAAGCTGCCATAGCGGAAGGGGATCGGGAAAGCCTTGAGGGGGAGCTGGGGGACCTGCTTTTTTCCGCAGTAAACCTGTGCCGGTTCCTCCAGGTGGAGCCTTCGGTGGCGCTCCAGCGTACCAATGCTAAATTTGTTGCCCGCTTCAAGCACGTAGAAAAACGGATGAAGGAAACAAACCAAACAATGATGCCGGGAAACCTGGAAGCAATGGATATCTTCTGGGAGGAAGCTAAACATTGAAACATTGAAAGCTGGTTACAGTTCCTCAAGGAACCGGATGCCCTTGGCTTCCCGGACAAGCTCTACAACCTCGCGGCGTAAACGGGGAATATCACTCTTTACTACCAGGGTTATATTGAAGGTCGATTTCTTCAGGAACTTGTTTTTACTAACCTCCATGTCCGATACGGATATATTGTTTTCCCGGGCATACTGTAAGAAATCACTGAAGGGGTGCTTTTTGTCCAACTCAAGGTACAGAGGGATAAGGGTGGAATAATCCTGGAGGCGGGTATCAAACCGGCTCAGAACCGTTACGATAAGATAGATAACGATGCCGGAAACAATCGCCCCGGAATAAAACCCGATGCCAATGGCCAGGCCGCTGCATGCCGCCGCCCAGAGCCCCGCCGCCGTGGTGATTCCCTTTACCTGATTCCGGGCGTTCATAATAATAGACCCCGCGCCGAGGAACCCGATGCCGCTTATTACCTGCGCCCCCAGACGGACGGGATCACCGCCGCCGAAGTTTTCGTATACAAACTGATTGGTCATCATCACCAGGGTGGACCCGAAACAGACCAGCATGTGGGTGCGGAAGCCTGCGGGCCGGTTCTTTTTCCCCCGGTCAAAGCCAAGGAAACCGCCCAGGAGCATGGATAAAAGGGTCCGCAGGGTTATGGACATCCAGTTGAGTTCATGGAGCTTTTTAACGATTGCATCGTAGTCAATATTCATTTCATCATCCGGTGCAGGATCCCTCGGTTTGCAGCATCATTAACTGCACAAAATAGTTAATCTTTTTATACGCATCGGCCAGACGCCGGCTCATGGGGACCTTCGTAAAGTACCCCAGCTCTTTCCAGTTGATGATCACCTCCGGGGGGCTCTTCTCTGAATCCCCCAGAAGGTTCTTCATGAATTTCCCCACCGCCACCAGACCCCGGACCGCCGCGTTGATCAATGCAAGGGCCTCATCGTCCATTTCTCCCGTGATAGTGTTAATAAACCGGGCCTGGGCTTTGTCACCCCCCGCCCGGGCCAGGGCGGCCCTGAAGCGGAGCCCACGGGTTCCCGAATCGGCAAGGGTGGTATCCAGGGCTTCAATGGGGTTTGCAACCTCAGTAATGGTGTGGAAGGCGTCGGACATTTCCAGGGAAAGGCTGTTGTTCACCCACTGCCCCCGGACCAGCAGTATGTCGCAGAGTTCCTGCATTTCCTTTGTGACAAAATCCTGAATGAACGCCAGGAGATAATTCAGGGGGGCCGCATAGGTAAACCCGGTAAGCCCCAGGGCAACGCAGCTTTTACTGATTTCCGTATTGTAAAACTGCAGCTTTGTTATTGCCGGGGTACCGAAAACGGCGGCGGCCAGGGCTTCAATCCGGCTGTCCCGCTGCTTGTTCAGCACACTATCGATTACGGTCTGGACTTCGCCGCTCTTTGCCTCAAGCCAGGATTCCGCCAAGAGCGCCTCCGGGGCCTTATATTTTACCTGCCAGATAGGATTCTTTGCGGTATACTGCCCGATAAGCTCGATGATGGTGGAGTTCTTAAGCTCCTTCAAATTCGCGGCCAGCGTGGTCCATTGGGTGAGGGGGAGGAGTTCATGGCCCTCGTTGGCAATCTTCAACACCGTTAGAGCGTTCTTCCAGGCATCCGACGGCTCCAGGTTCTGCATTGCTCCCCGGAATTGCCCCAGTTCCTCCAGCATATCCGCCGCCCGCGCCGGCTGAAACCGCGGCGTATAGGAGCCGGTTTGCAGGTCCGGGTCGAATCTTCGCAGGAGGGACAGGAAATCGAACTGGGCAAAGGATATCAGGGCGGAGATAAGCTGGTAGCACCGGTTTATTGCGGCAATCCGGTTACCGTCAAAGGCCTCATAGAGGGCGGTCAGATCCGCCCGGAGAACCTGGCTCAATTCCCGGGGCTCCAGCCGTTTGACCTGCTCCTGTACCGCATCGGGGCGGAGTTTCCGGATAAGCTCCTGGCCTTCCTTTGTCATAAAGGCTTCCACCGTAAGCTGCCGCATCCGGTACACCCTGGCGGGGTTTTGCACAAAAACGCAGGCGGGATACACAATCTTATAGATATCGTAGACATAGGCGGCAAAGGAGGGGTCGATTTCCTCGGTCCGCAGGCGGTAAAACCGGGCATATTTATTCTGATTGATATCCTTAACCACCTGCTTGAGCAGGGCCTTGTTGTCCGAATCCGGCTCATCATCACCGGCAATAAGGGAAAAAACCTTCCCGATTATATCATCTGGCATCACGCACCTCATACCGAGTATGGGATATAGGCGGCCTTTTTTCAATACCGGCAATGGCTCAATATTCATTGCCAATGCGTGGGGTGTGTGGTATAGTAGAAACAAGAGGCAAAAGATGACGCAGGGTGAAGATATGACCTTTGAGAAGGTCTGGGCAACGATCCAGGAGTCTGACCGGAGATGGAAAGAGGAGGAGGCCCAGAGAAAGAAGGAAGATGACCTGAGACGGAAAGAAGCAGAGCGAACAATGGAAGATCTAAAAAAGACCGTAAGTGAGGTCTCCCGGCAGCTCGGTGGAATGGGAAATAGCAATGGGGCGGAAGATTACTTTGCCAATGCCCTGAGCGAAAAAAAGATATTTGCCGGTTTGCAGTTTGACGAGGTTGAAACAAACATGAAGGGGAAGTGCGGCGCTATAAAAGACAAGTTTGACATAGTGATGTACAACGGGACCTCCGTAGCGCTCATCGAAGTGAAAGATAAGGCGCAAACGGAAGATCTGGAAAAGATGGTAACGAATAAGGTGTCGAATTTTCGAACGCTGTTCCCCTATTATGCCGGCCATAGGGTGTACCTTGGTATTGGCAGCATGTCCTTCAATGACCATGTGTATGCAAAAGCAAAGGAACTCGGTATCGGTATGCTGAAACAAAAAGGCGACACCATTGAGGCGGACACCGGTTATGTGCGGGCATATTAGTCCCTCCTCACCATATACGCCAAGCCCTGCGCCTCGCGCGGCTCGCCGAATGGACCGCGCGGCTCGCCAAATGGACTGCGAGGGCTACCCTACGGCCTGAGTTGCGGGGATTCGGCTGTATTACAACACCAATATCCGGTTTAACCCCCTGGTAACGGCGCTGGACCGCTCCAATATGCGCCTCCCTATCCTTCCCGGAATACCGGCGGGGGACATCACCACAAGGGTGTTCCCCGCTTTTGAGTGATACCACTGCGAGCTATTTACAATTTTCCCAATTTCCCGTACCCTGTACCCATGTTAATATCAGAATTAGGGGCTCCTATTGCGGAGCTAAAGGCTAAAATCTACGATACCTGGAGGCGTCTTTGAAAACCCAGCGCCCGGAACCCCTTCCCTTGGCCAACGGATAGCGGATTTAGAAAACAGGACCGGTGAGGCGGATTTCTGGAACGACAGCGCCAGGGCGGAGCAGGTTATGGGGGAAATTAAGGCCCTCAAGCGCCGCTACGAGCCCTGGAAAGCCCTGGTGGCGGATATTGAGGACCTCCAGGTGCTTTGTGAGCTGGCGGAGGAGGAAAAGGACGAATCCCAGGGCGGGGAAATCGAAAAAACCCTGGCGGCCCTGAACTCCCGCTACGAAAAACAGAACATTTATGAGCTTATGGGCGGACAGGTGGACAAAAACGGCTGTTTCCTCACCATCCATGCCGGCGCCGGGGGGACCGAGGCCTGCGATTGGTCTCAGATGCTTTACCGGATGTACCTCCGCTGGGCGGAACGGCGGGGTTTTGGGACCGAAGAGGTGGATCGCCTGGAGGCCGAGGGGGGGATCAAGTCCGCCACCTGCCGTATCGACGGGGATTACGCCTACGGCTACCTCAAGGGCGAAACCGGGGTACACCGGCTGGTGCGGATCAGCCCCTTTGACGCCAATTCCCGGCGGCATACCTCCTTCTCATCGGTGTACCTGTTCCCGGTGATCGACGATTCTATTGAAGTGGATATACGGCCCGAGGACCTCCGGGTGGACACCTACCGTTCCGGCGGCGCCGGGGGGCAGCACGTGAACAAGACCGACAGCGCGGTGCGCTTTACCCACCTGCCCACGGGGATAGTGGTGGCCTGCCAGAGTGAACGGAGCCAGACCATGAACCGGGCCATCGGCATGAGTATCCTCAAGTCCCGGCTCTACGAACATTACCGGCAGGAAAAGGAAAAGGAGAATGAAAAGTTTGCCCAGGAAAAAAAGGACATCTCCTGGGGGAATCAAATCCGGTCCTACGTGTTCCAGCCCTATACCATGGTGAAGGATTACCGGACCAAGACGGAGATGGGGAATATCCAGGCCGTCATGGATGGAGACATCGATCCTTTTATAGAGGAGTATTTGCGTTTTGCCTGGAAAAATAGCCAAGTATAGCATTACTATTTTTGCGCTGCTCCTCGCTTTTTCCGCCCCGGTGTTTGGAAAGGGGAAGGCCCAAGAGGAGGAGAAGGACCCCTTGAACCCCCAGTGGGTTCTCTGTATCAGCGCCCTTGATGTGTCTTCCCTGCCCCTCCCCCAGCGTGTTGTGGGGGATATCCTGGTCCGCAGTCTTGCGAAATCCCTTACGGATGTGGATCACCGGGTCAGGGTGTCGGAGGAGGAGATGTACTACAAGAACCTGGCCTTTTTTATCGCCCTGGAGGATGCGGGGAAAAAGCTGGCCGCCAAGAGGACCGACCGGGATTTGCTTGTCTATAAGGGGTATTCGGCATGGCAGTATAAAATCGAATTAAAAGCCGCAAATGCGGCGATAAAAACTATGGAGGAGGAATACCAAAAGGCGGAAGAGGCGGTGATGAAGGTTTCCGCCGAACCGGCTTTTCTCCTGACGGAGGAAAATAGTGCGGGGACCTTTCCCGCTCCCCCCGCCGGAGGGGGTGAGTACCGTTACTGCGTCAAAAACAAGGCCGACGCCTTTGTTACCGGTGTTGTGACGGAATTCCACGGCCGGCTCGTCCTTACTATCCGTATGTACACCCTGTATACCCGTTCCTTTGCGTATGAGGATAGTTTTGTTTTTTCCACCGATGATATTTCTCTGCTGGAAGAGGAATTGGCCGGATACCTGGTGGCGGCCATATCCGGCGCATCCCCGGCGGCACTGTCCGTGAAGACCCAGCCCGACAGCGCAGTTATTCAGGTCAAGGGAAACTATGCGGGGCAGGGTGATACGGGGATTCAGGAACATGCTCCGGGACCGATGGAGGTGACGGCCTTTGCGGCGGGGTATGACAGCGCTTCCGTAGAGGTGGATCTTGTGGCGGGGGAATTGACGGAGCTGCAATTTAAACTCCACCCTGTACCGGAGGTTGGCTTTGACATTAATTTCCCCCACGGGAAGACATCGGTGTACCAGGGGGCCCTGTATATTGGGGATGCACCGGTAACCATAAGATCGCCGCAGAATCAATTTGAATATATCCACGGGGAAACTCCAAGGAGAGCGACCACTGCACTGATTTTCCGGGCGGGGCAGACGGGAAACGAAGTAACCCTGCCGGAGGCCATTCCGAGGGGGAAGGATCCGAAGCCCCTGGGTACGGCCCGGAGTAGATTTTACGGCGGCTGGACAGCCTTCTGGATCACCCTGCCGGTGGCCTTTATCCTTACCGGCGTGGCCAATACCTATAAGTATGCCTATCAATACTGGGGTGACCCCGAGGTGGGCAAGACCTACGATATCCTGAATAATGTTTCCATCGGCGTCTGGGTTGGGTTCGGTTTGACTGCGGGGTATTCAATTTTCCGGATGGCCTGGTATGGTCATACCGCCACTAAGAGCGTTCCAAAGATGGTAAAAAATGGGAAGTAGTTTTACTGAGCGTTTAAAGAATTTTTTCGGCCTGGGGAAGAAGGTTTCGGAAGCGTTATTTGAGGACCTCGAGGATCTCCTGGTGGAGGGGGACTTCGGCGCCGCCCTTGCGTTTAAAACCGTGGATGCCCTCCGGGGGCTCTCCGATCCCGTCCAGGTGCGCCCGGCTTTGGCTGCTCTTTTGGAGGAGCAGCTATGCCCGGTGCCGGTATTTGACTCAACCCGTAAGCTTACGGTGATACTGCTCCTGGGGGTGAACGGGGTGGGGAAGACCACCACCGCCGCTAAACTGGCGGCCCGATACCGGACGCTGGATAACAAAAAGCCCATCCTTGCGGCGGCGGATACCTTCCGGGCGGCGGCGGTGGATCAGCTCAAGATACACGGGGAACGCTTAGGTGTGCGGGTTGTTGCCCACAAGCAGGGGGGGGACCCTGCGGCGGTGGTGTACGACGCCCTGGAGGCGGCTCATGCCGGCGGGGGGGATATGGTCATCGCCGATACCGCCGGGCGGATGCACACAAAAGCTGCGTTGGTAGAAGAACTGAAGAAGATTGACCGGGTGGTGGAGTCCAGGGCGCCGGAGGCCGAATATATCAAGTGGCTGGTTCTGGATTCCACCACCGGGAGGAACGCCCTGGCCCAGGCGGAGACCTTCCATGCGGCGGTAGCCCTGGACGGGGTAATACTTACCAAGTTTGATTCCAGCGCCCGGGGGGGGGTGGTTTTTTCCCTGGCTGCGGAACTTGGTCTTCCCGTGGTTTTTATCTGCAACGGGGAACAGTACGGGGACATTAAACCCTTTGATCCAAAGGAATTCACGAAGGAATTTATCGGAATTGAATAACAAATTGGTTTTCTGTTTTTTCCTGGGACTCATCGGGACAATTACGTATACTGAAGACTGGTATATTTCCAATGCCGGCGGGATGGCCCTGGAACCGGCCTTTTCACGGGTCGCCCTCAGGAGCAAGTACGCCCTTTCGGTGGAGGACGCCGCCTTTTCGGATTTGCCCGACAGGCTGCGGAAACACTACGATCCATCGTACCGTATAGAACTCCGGTGTCTCTATGAGGACGGTGTGATTTCCCGGCGTCAGTGGTCCTTCAGGGATGGGACGAATCTTGCACGGCTTGCGGCGGTTTTTGATGATGACAGTTCGGGGTTTATTGAACTCTACAACCCCGACAAGTTTATTGTCGAATCCCATCAGATAGACCGTGATGGTTCCGATTATACCACCCGGTATGAGTATAACCGCAGTTTTCTTATCCGGGCGGAAACCCGGCTGGAGGAGGAGCCGGTTTGGACCGATCACTATCGCTACACCCGTTCCTATGGTTTGCGGTCGGTTGAGCGGCGCTATTTCAATGTACCCGCAGAAGATCAGGCGTCGACGTTTTTCCGGTCCTCCCCGCTCATCCTTGGCCTTGCGGCGGAGAATGAATTTGTCAAACCCGGTTCTGTGTTCAGTTCGGAGTTTTTTGAGGATGTGATAATTAATTCCGGTGACCGGATACTCTTCACCACCGATGACCGGGGCCGCGTCCGGAGCGAAGTCCGGCGGGATGAAAACGACAATGTGCTGGGGGAAGTGATAAACACCTGGTCCGGGGACCGGCTTGCGTCGGTGCTCTGGAAATCCGAAGACGAGGAACGGCTCGTAGAATATGAATATAACGGCGAGGGGGATCGTATTTTTGAACGCAATTTTCGTAACGGCGTATTGGAACGGACGGTACGTCAGGCGGGGGAACGGGAAGTGGAAGAACTCTATGTGAACGGCGTGGTGATGCTCCGGACCATTTGGGAAGACGGCCGCAAGATTTCTGAGGAACGCGTTCGTTCGAACAGAGGCCGCCCATGAGATGGATAGGATTTGTGGCAATGCGGTATTTCCGGGGACGCAGGAATAGTAATTCTCCGGCGCCGGTTCTGGCCATACTGGGGATAGCCACCGGTGTATTGGCGCTGACGGTGATCATCGCGGTGATGAACGGGTTCCAGCTGGGGTTTATTGAAAGCATCATTGAAATATCCTCGTATCATTTGCGGATAGAATCATTTCCGGAGGGAGAGCGGGGGGAAGTGCTGCGGGAAGAACTGGGAGCCCTGCCGATGATCGCGTCGGCGGTTCCCTTCCGGGAAATTCAGGGGATACTCCGGGGATGGGAGCGGGGCCAGCAAGGAGTGGTGGTCCGCGGCCTTCCCCCTGATGCCCTGGAGCGGGACCCGGGTATGGCGGGAAAACTCGTTTTTGAGAAGGGCGCCTTCAGATTGACGGAAGCATCTTCCATACTTCTGGGTGCGGAATTGGCCAAGCGTCTTGATGCGGATATCGGGGATTGGATTAGCCTGGTGTCCGTTTCTGCGGGTATGGAAAATGCTACTGATGAATCCGGGGCGGCTAATTCCCGGTTCCTGGTGACGGGTATATTCCGTTCCGGGTTTTACGAATACGATTTGGGCTGGGCATTTATCAACCTTGACCGCGCAGGTGTTCTAAGCGGCGGGGCATCGGCGGGGGAGGATCTTTTCTTAGGGATCAAACTGAAAAGCCGCTGGCAGGATCGGGCCGGAATAGAGCAGGTGCGTCGAACCGTAGGTTCGCTCCGGGTGTTTTCCTGGCGGGATTATAACCGGGCCTTCTTTGGCGCGCTGCGCACAGAAAAACTGTTTATGTTTATCCTGGTGGGACTTATTTTCATTGTGGTGGGGCTTAATATTTTCCAGGCTCAGAGGAGGTCCGTACTTGAACGCCGTGAGGAAATCGGCCTGCTCCGGGCGGTGGGGGCCACGGACATGGCGGTGCGGTTGATATTTGTCTGGGATGGGTTTATCATCGGCATGGCCGGGGCGGGTATCGGAATGCTCCTGGGGCTCCTTATCGCCTTTAATATCCAGGCCTTCTTTTCCATCCTGGAAGGGCTGGTGAATTTTCTTATCCATATACTCAATATAATTGCTTCCCCCTTAGCGGGGGTGGATGCCGCCGGTGAGGGGTTTGCCATATTCTCTCCCACGGTGTTTTATATCAAGGAGATCCCCTCCCGGCTTATTCCCTACGAGGTGCTGATCATATTTTTATTCGGCTTCTTCTCCGCTCTTTTAGCGGCGTGGTTTGCCTCGGGTAGGGTCTCCCGGACAAGACCTGCGGAGGTACTGCGTTATGAGTGAAAGCGAACATGGTTCAGTTTTAGTACAGGTGCGGGATCTGATAAAAACCTACACCTCCGGTACGGAAACCCTCCATATATTGCAGGGTATCGGCTTCGAAATCAAACGGGGAAGCTCCGTTTCGGTGACCGGGGAAAGCGGCAGCGGGAAAAGTACGCTCCTTAATATTTTGGGGGGCCTGGATTGCGCCGATTCCGGGTCCGTCATGGTTGGGGATGCCGAGATAGCCGGCCTTTCCGAGTCCGCCCTCAGTGTGTACCGCAGTCGGCGGGTGGGCTTTATTTTTCAGTTTCACTACCTGTTGAAGGATTTTACCGCCCTGGAAAATGTGATGCTCCCCGCCTATATTGCGGGAGTGAAAAAAAAGGATGCCCTGGAAAAAGCCCGGCTTCTCCTTAAGGATGTACGGCTGGAAGACCGGCTCCAGCATTACCCCTCACAGCTTTCCGGCGGTGAGCGGCAGCGGGTTGCCATAGCCCGCTCCCTGGTGAACGACCCCGACTTGATTCTGGCGGACGAACCCACGGGTAACCTGGATTCCCAGAACTGCGCCCTGGTGGCGGAACTTCTCTACGCCGGTGCGGAAAAGTGGGGCAAGACCCTCATGGTGGTTACCCATGACAGGGGTGTGGCGGAACGGGCGGATGTCCGTTATACCTTAACAGGAGGAGTACTAGAAACCGGAGGTTTCAAGTGAAAGCGGGGCCCCTTAGCTTTATTAGTTTCCGTTACCTCCTGGGCAGGGCCAAAGAAGGGGGACGGTACCTCAGGGGCGCTGCGGGCGGTATCGCCCTGAGCCTCATCCCCATCATCGTTACCCTCATGGTGGCGGACGGCATGATCCGGGGCATCACCGACCGGTATCTGGAACTGGGAACCGGCCACATACAGGTTTACGATTTTATGGAGCTCCAGGAAATAGAGGATACAAAGACTGCGTTGGAGGATCTTCCGGGACTCCGGGGGACCTGGCTTGAACGGCAGGGCCTGGGGGTGCTGGTAGGGAAGAAGGGCAAGACCGGGGCTACCATCAGGGCTACGGAAAGTGCTTTTTGGGAAGATACGGGGAGCGGCCGGTTTCTGGAAACCCTTTCGGGGAGCGCGAAACTTGAGGGACCGTCGGATGTAATTCTGGGGGAGGCCCTGGCGGAGAACCTGGGGGTGGAGGTGGGGGATACCCTGCGGATAATGACCCTCCGCATTGCCGCCGACGGCAGGAACATTCCCCGGCTCTTTCCCTTTACGGTTACGGGCATCGTTTCTTCCGGGTACCGGGAACTGGATTCCCTCTGGTGTATCGTGGGCTATGACGCGGGGAAACGGATCCTTGCACCGGAATTGTCCTCATCCTTTCTTACGATAAAGATCGATGATCCCTATACCGGCGCCGATGACGCCGTCTACGATATCTATCAAAGACTGGGGCCCGGTTACGGGATCTATACCTGGATGGAACTGCAGCGTTCCCAGTACAGTTCCTATGCGTCGACCCGCCAGCTTCTTCTTTTTATCATGGCCCTGATAGTGATAGTGGCGGCAGTAAATGTGTCTTCCGCCACCTCCATGCTGGCCATAGAGCGGCAGCGGGATATTGCGTTCCTGAAAGCCTTTGGTACCAGTCCCCGGGGTATCAGCCGGATATTCGTTTGGGGGGCCTTTTTTACGGGCCTTACGGGGGGGATTGTCGGTATTGCACTGGGGCTCTTAATTGGCTTTGCCATAAATCCCCTCATCCACGCCCTGGAACAGGCGCTGGGCTTTTTCTCCGCCCTCTTCCACGGCGGGGAGGTGAAGATACTGGACCCGGGGTATTATCTGGAAAACATTCCCCTGGTTATTGACTGGACGGCGGTCCTTATTATCGGTATCGGTACCATCCTGGCGTCCATGCTGGCCTCCTGGATACCCGCACGCCGGGCCGGGGCTATTTCGCCGGTAGAATTACTGCAAAAGCATTAGTGGTTGGAGGCTGCGGTATATGATAACATTACTGAGGGGCGGCGCGTATTATGTTGGCGGAAGGCTGATTGCGGATGATGAAGCGGGCAAAACCTTTTCCCGTGAGGCGGGGCGGAAGGGAACCATAACCTATTCGATATTGGCAGCCCATAACTCAGGGGATGAGCAAAATCTTAACATAACGTTTGATGCCCTGGCCTCCCACGATATCACCTATGTGGGGATCATCCAGACCGCCCGGGCAAGCGGCATGGAACGTTTCCCCATTCCCTATGTGTTGACCAACTGCCACAACACCCTTTGTGCGGTGGGGGGAACCATCAACGGGGATGACCATGTGTTTGCCCTGTCTGCGGCGAAAAAATACGGCGGCATCTACGTGCCCCCCCACCTCGCGGTTATCCATTCCTACAACCGGGAAATGATGGCGGGCTGTGGAAAGATGATCCTCGGCTCGGATAGCCACACCCGTTACGGCGCCTTGGGAACCCTGGCGGTAGGGGAGGGGGGCGGGGAACTTGCCAAGCAGTTGGTGGGGAGGACCTACGACATCCCCTACCCCGAGGTGACGGCGGTATGCCTTACCGGGAGCCCGCGGCACGGCGTTGGTCCCCAGGATGTGGCCCTTACGATTATTGCGGCGGTGTTTAAAAACGGGTATGTGAAGAATAAGGTGATGGAATTTATCGGTGATGGCATCGCCAATCTTCCGGTGGATTTCCGGAACGGCATTGACGTGATGACCACCGAAACGACTTGTTGGAGTTCTATCTGGAAAACCGATGATGCGGTAAAGGAATACCTTGCTGCGCATAAAAGGGGAGGGGACTACCGGGCATTAAACCCCGCAGAGGGGGCTTATTATGACGGGGCAATCCTGGTGGACCTTTCGACCATCGAGCCCTCTATCGCCATGCCCTTCCACCCCAGCAATGTTTATACGATCCGGGAACTGAAGGAAAACGCTGCGGATATTCTCGCGAAGACCGGCGTCAACCTGCGAGAAAAGCTGCGGGGCGGTGAACTGTATGTGGACCAGGGAATTATCGCCGGCTGTTCCGGGGGTACCTTTAATAACCTCATGGCCGCTGCGGATATTCTTGCGGGGAAGTCCACCGGGGATGGTGTTTTCTCCCTCAGCGTATACCCGGACAGCCAGCCGGTCTTTGCGGAACTGGTTAAGAACGGCGCAATAGCAAAACTAATGGACGCCGGGGTTATTGTGCGTTCCGCTTTTTGCGGCCCCTGTTTCGGCGCGGGGGACACCCCGGCAAACGGGGAATTTTCCATACGCCATACCACCCGGAACTTCCCCAACCGGGAAGGCTCAAAGCCCGGCGAAGGGCAGATAGCCTCGGTGGCCCTGATGGACGCCCGTTCCATAGCCGCCACCGCGGCTGCAGGCGGAAGGCTTACCGCCGCCGGTGATGCAGACCGGTATGATCCCCGCCCTAAGTATTTCTTTGACCGCACCATTTACGATAAGCGGGTTTACGACGGGACCGGGAAACCGGATGGGAAAACAGAACTGGTGTTTGCCCCGAATATCAAGGACTGGCCCGCCATGCCGGAACTCACCGAAAACCTGTTGATACGGATCGTCAGCTATATTACCGACAGCGTTACTACCACCGATGAGCTTATCCCCTCGGGGGAGACATCCTCCTATCGCTCAAATCCCCTGGCCCTGGCGGAGTTCACCCTGAGCAGACGGGACCCGGAATACGTGGGCAGGGCTAAGGCGGTCAAGGCCCTGGAGCATGGGAGGCGGGGCGGCGGTACGATCCCGGCGGAATTGGCCGCCCTGTATGCAAAGATTAAAACGATTCCCGGCTGCAGCGCAGTTACGCCGGAGCAGGCGGGCATAGGCAGCGCCATCTATGCGAACAAGCCCGGGGACGGGTCCGCCCGGGAGCAGGCCGCCTCCTGTCAGCGGGTGCTGGGGGCTCAGGCGAACTTCGCCCTGGAATACGCCACCAAGCGGTATCGCTCCAATCTGATCAACTGGGGCATCCTGCCCTTTCTGGTAAAGGACAGCGCCGCTTTTAAGAACGGGGACTGGTTATTTGTACCGGAGGTCAGGAAGGCTCTGCTGGGAAAGGCCGGAACTATTCCTGCTTATGTGATAGGCGGCAGCATTACGGCGATACCGCTATCACTGGGGATACTTACGGATTCTGAACGGAAGATATTGGCTGACGGGTGCTTGATTAACTACTATAGAAAGGTTTGAATCAGGCCATGCCTGTTCGTGCAGCCCAGGCTCCAAGGGGAAAAGCCCCGGCTATCAAGGGAAAAACCCGGCTATCGAGGGAAGAACCCGGACTATCAGGGTAAGAACCCAGGCTATCGAAGTAAGAACCCAAAGTCGCAAGGTAAGAACCCAAGCTATCGAAGTAAGAACCCAGGCCTTTTTGCAATGTCCCGAGCTTTCCCGGTACGAGCCCGGGCTATTGGGCATCAGTCCGCGCTTTCCGGTTGGGAGCCCGGGCTTTTCGACCCCGGTTCGGGCTATCCGGTTGGGAGTTCGGGCTATCCGGGTGGGAGCCCGGGTTCTTATACCGCCGGCTTGGGCTCTCTGAAAAAAGCCCGGGCTATTTTGGCTTAATTTCGAATTTCCCGGTGTTGAAATACCGGTTTTAGCGAGTTCGCCTATATAGAGCGAATCACGCAAAATGAAAAAGAAGCGTAAAAGGGCTGCAATCACTATCAAACTGCAGGGTTAAGATGAGGGGGCGCTTTTGGTAAAATTGGATAACCTGCTCACACTTATATAATAGTCTATTCGCCGGTAAAAAGCAAGGGTTTTCCATTGCCTTTCCTCAAATCTTAATTGGGTGTAGTATCTTAAAGATAGGCAATAGGGAGGACAAAATGACATTTGGTGAACGGATGAAGGAATTGTTGGAGCAAGGCGCGGTGGTATCCAGGGAGTTTGCCGCCAAGGCGGGGGCCAAGGCCCAGGAATTGGGGGAAATCGGCGTCCTCAAGCTGGAAATTATGCAGTTTGAGGGGCAGGCCCAGAAGCTCATAGCCCGCCTTGGCGCAGAGGTATACAGCCGCTTTTCGGAAGCCGGCGCTCTGAGCGTTTCCCGGGATGAGCCTCTGGTAGCGGCCATGCTGGGGGAAATTACCGCAGTAAAGGAAGCTATTGAGCGGCGGGAGGAGGATCTGCGGCGGCGGAAGGGTCAGGGATAACAAAATGTGAAATATTGATGAAAATAATGGCCGAAGCTATTGACATGATGCGGCGTTTTTTGTATATTCATCACTCGGACCTGGGTTTGTCGTATTGTTCTAAAAAGAAACAAAAAAAGGCGCCAGGGACTTGACACAAGCAGACGGATGTAGTAGAGTCTGCAAACCCGCCTAAAACAGGCTGGGGGGAAGCTTTGACGGAAGCCGGGCTTCAGTGATATTTGGCAATTTAGGGAAGGGGAGAGATAGCCCGTGAGAGCGGGTTGTCAAGAAGAAAGATGCGGTTCCGCGTAAGCGGGGCCGCGAAGCCAGCAGAGGCGTCACGGTAAAACGTGGCGCTCGAGCAAGCGTATCGAAGAGGAACAGCGGCGGGCCGGAAGGCTACGCCGTACCGTTCACCGGGGAGCCTCGGTGGGCGGCTTGAAATGGTAATTTTCAGCGGCCGCAAGGCTGTTGGAATACATATCATGGAGAGTTTGATCCTGGCTCAGAACGAACGCTGGCGGCGCGTCTTAAGCATGCAAGTCGAGCGGCAAGTCGTAGCAATACGGCCTAGAGCGGCGGACTGGTGAGTAACGC
>BNUX01000030.1 GCA_025997675.1 Spirochaetia bacterium
GGTCCGGCCCATTACCCAGAAAGAGTTTTTCCATGGGGGAGGCTTCCGAGAAGCGGTTCTATCTTAATGCCGGAGGCTTTTCGGGTAGGCTAGGTATATTCACGCCGGCATGGTGGAATGGTAGACACGGTAGACTCAAAATCTACTGCCCGCGAGGGTGTAAGAGTTCAAGTCTCTTTGCCGGTAAATGGAGGCGCATTATGATGGAAAACCTTGGTATTATGTGCGGTGTCATTCTGGGCCTCTTCGGGTCTGTTTTCTCGGTTGTCCAGTTTTTTTCCCAGCGGCAACAGGCCGTAAGGGACAGGGAGCAGGCCGCAAAGGACAGGGAGCAGGCCGCAGAGCAAGCTGCAAAGGAAGCCGCAAGGCAAGAACTGAGAGACCGTTTGAATTTTCTTATGCAGGTGATTATTGATAAAGATATACCCCGTGAATCCCGTCGGCCCTTTTTTGACGAGTATATAGCCAAGGGCGGCAATGGGACGGTTATCAAATTCTGGCTGGAAGACAAGTAACGACGTCAGCCCAAGCAAACATAGGGGGAGCCCCGTTCTTTCTACCGACAGGCCCCCCCGATAATGTTATCTGAGCATATCCTTATTCCAAGGCCGCCAGTCCCGCCAGTCCTTCAATCCCCTCCGGTATCGGCTCAGGCTCAGGCTCCGCCGGGGCCGGCAGGGCGCCCTGTGACAGGGAAGACCGCAGGCCGAAGAGCTTGATACCTTCGTCAGGAAAACTTGCCTTAACGGTGGCAACCGCCCGCTCTATCCCCTGGGCTTCCGCTTCTTCACACCAGATTACCAGCACAAAGTTTTCCTCCGGCCAGATGGCGTCCCCCATCTTGGGGCCGGCATGGCCGACCCCCATGGCCACGGGATACCGGGTGTAGTACTGGCCCACCTGCTCTGCGGACAGGGCCTCAAGGATGTTCTCCTCCACCGAGTGGTTCGCGATTATTTCTATCCGGATCATACCCCGGCCTCCTGGATCCTCGCCGCGCTCTGGGTTTTGGCCTTGGCCTGCTTCTTGGTCAGGCCCTGGGCAATCCGTTCCCGCCGCGCTTCCGCACGGGCATCCCGCTCATCCGAATGTTTGTTCATGATGTGGTACACCGTGGGCATCAGAAAGAGGGTCATCAGGGTGCCGAAGGAAAGGCCCCCCAGTACGGTCTTGCCGATGGGGCCGGTCATTGCCGAACCTTCACCGGGGACAAATGCCATGGGGGCAAGCCCTAGTACGGTGGTCAGGGTGGTCATCAGGATGGGCCGGAGACGGTTCCGGGCGGCTTCCACGCAGGCTTCCTGTAGGCCGTAGCCCCGCTTGCGCAGCAGGTTGGTGTAGTCTACGAGGACGATACCGTTATTAACGATTACCCCGACGAGGACCAGCAGCCCCACCGCCGTCATGACGTTGAAGACCGTGCCGGTAACGAGATAAATTGCCACCACGCCGATAAGCGACAGGGGCAGGGTAAAGAGCACGATGAAGGGGTCCCGAAAGGATTCAAAGAGGCAGGCCATAACCCCGAATACCAGGAATATGGCTACCACCACTATCAGGAGGAACTTGGTCATCATCTCTATCATATCCGCGTTGCCCCCGCCGTACTCAATGATCACATCCTCGTCCGCAGGGATTGACCCCTGGACGAGGGCACGGACCTTGTCGTCCAGGTCGTTGAGCTTGGCGCCGGAGACGGCGGCGGCGGTAACATGGATTACCCGGCTCTGGTTTTCACGGCTGATAGACATGGGGCCCGTGCCTTCCTTATAGCCGGCAAAGTTGGAAAGCGCCATCCGGCCCCCCGCCATCTGGCTGTTCACAAAGATGTGGTCCAGCGCCGGCCTGGTACTCCGGTCCGCTTCCGCCAGAACCAGTACCACATCATAAGTGTTGCTGCCGTCCTTGTACTGGGTGGCGATGATGCCGTCCACTGCGGCCTTTATCTCGTTACCAATGGTGTAGGCGTTCAGCCCCATAGCGTAGATCCTATCCCGGTCAAGCTCTATCTCTATTTGCGGCATCCCGTCCTTGAGACTCACCTGGGGTTCCTTTACTTCGGGAACGTGGTCGGTCAGGATCTGGGCTATCTGTTCCGCGATAGCCTTGCCCTTCACCAGGTCTTCGGTACGGAGGGTAATGTCCACCGCGCTGCTGCTGCCGCCCATGCCCCCAAAACCGCCTGAAGAGAAATTAAAGGCGACCCCGGGGAAATCGTTGAAGTGCTTCCGCAGCTTGGCCTTGACCTCCTCGGCGGTGTCTATCCGTTCCTCGTATTTCAGGAGATTGATACGCAGGGATCCTGAGTTACTGGAGGAACTACTGAACAGATTGCCCCCCCCGGCGTTCAGGACGATCCGGTCATACCCCTTCACTTCCTGCTTCACAATCTCCTCAAGCCGGCGCAGGGCAGCCTCGGTGTCCGCCAGGGGGCTTCCCATGGGCAGGGTGGCGGTGATGTTCACATTATCCGCCTCCTCTTCGGGCATGAATACCCAGCCGATTCTTGGGACCATGAAGATGCTTCCCACCAGAAGCAGCACCAGGAAGATTATCACGATGGCCTTGTGCCGCAGTACCCGGTCCACCGCTTTGGCGTAGGCATTATCAAGGGCGTTGAGCGCGTTGGCAAAGGCATTATCAATGGGAATGAGGAGTTTACTTTTTAAGGGTTTCTGCCGCCGGGTTACCAGCGGGAAGTAATGGCTGCCAAGCACCGGTACGAGGAATATTGCCACGAAAAGGGAAGCGGTCAGGGATATTACCACCGTAAAGGCCAGCCCGGCAAACATTTCCCCCGCCATTTCCAACAGCCCCTGGAACATGACCAAGGGCGCAAATACGCAGATGGTGGTCAGGGTGGATGCGGTAATAGCGACAACCATTTCCGAGGTACCGATAATAGCGGCGGGCTTGAGCTTGGCCCCCTTTTCCCGGTAATGGACGATATTCTCCAATATAACTACCGAGTTATCCACCAGCATACCGATCCCCAGAACCAGCCCCGCCATGGTCATCAGGTTCAGGGTAAGGCCGCAGAAGTACATCAGCATGATGGTGATGACAATGGACACCGGAATACTGATGCCGATAATCAGGGTCGGTTTAATGGACCGGAGGAATAGGAACAGCACAATCACCGCCAGGACCGCCCCGGACAAGGCGCTGTTGGTTACCTGGTTCAGGGAATTTTCTATCTCATCCGTATTGTTGAAGGTTTCCAGTATCTTGATATCCTGAGGGATCTCACGGGCTATCCGGGTAATCCGCTTCCGCAAGTCCTTCGCGGTCTGCACCGAATTCTTCCCGCTCTGCTTCTGAATCATGAGCATCACCGAAGGCTGCCCGTTCACAAATACGGCGGATGTCTGATCCTTGAAGCCTTCAAAGACATCGGCGATGTCCCGGAGGTATATGTTGCGGGGGAGTTCCGCCTGGCCGTTCACCAAGCCGCCGCCTTTATAGGAAATCACCGTATTCCTGATCTGTTCCAGGGAGGTGTATTCCCCCATGGTGGTGAGGATGTAGTTCATCCCCCCTTCGGTGATAGACCCGGCGGATATTTGCGCATTGTTCCCCGCCAGCATTTGTTGGATCTGGGTTACGGTGAGGCCGTAGGCCTCAAGCCGGTTCTGGGCCACCTCCACCCGGATGACCTTCTCCCGCCCGCCGTTTACCGATGCGGAGGCAACCCCGGGTGTCTGCTCGATCCGGGGAATAATGGTATCCTCGGCGATTTGCCGTAGTTCCTCCGGCGACCGGTTTCCCGTTACCTGTAAGCCCATGATGGGCATCATGGAGGGGTCAAGTTTGAAGATCATCGGAGAATCCGCCCCCTCGGGCAGATAGCGCCTGACCCGTTCCAGGGCGTCCCGGATAGAGTTGGCGGCGTCCGCAAGGTCCGTCCCGTAGTTAAACTCCAGCATTATCATGCTGGAACCCTTGGAGGAGGTTGAGGTCAGTTTTTTCAGGGCGGACACGCTGGAAAGGGCCGACTCCAGGTTACGGGTTACGCTGCGTTCCACTTCTTCAGGACCGGCCCCGGTATAGGAGGTCAACACCACCACATAGGGAGGGTTTATTTCGGGAAGCAGATCAATGGGCATACTCGTAAGGGCAAAGATCCCTAAGCCGATGAGGAGCGCAAAAATAATAAAAAAGGTTGTCGGTCGGCCGACCGCTGTTTTAGCAAAACTCATATATCCCCCTTAGTTTGCAACGCCGGTAGGGCCTGAGCCCAGGGGCGCAACTTGTTCTATCACGTTGATCCGTGACCCATCTTCCAGGTGGTTTTGGCCTTTGAGGATAATTTCCTGATTGGGATTAAGCCCCGCCAACACTTCCAGCACCCCGTCCACCAGAACGCCGGGTGTTATCACCTGTTTCCTGGCGATACGGAACGCCGGGTCTCTCGTATCCGTGGCCACGGTAAACACATAGCTTTCATCAAACCGCTGGATCATGGCGCCGCCGGGTATCTTCACAATATCGTTTTTCTCGTCGGTGATGATCCGCACCTTGGCGAACATTCCCGCCTTGAGTTTAGAGCCGGGGTTCTCCACATTGACCCGCACCTCCATGGTCCGGGACGCGGCGTCCACGGTCGGGGAAATCTCCGTAATACTACCGCGGAATATTTCCCCCGGCCATGCGTCCAGGGTAATCTGGCAGGGCTGCCGCAGGGCTATTTTGGAAATGAACCGTTCCGCCACGTAGAGCTTTATCTCCAAGGCGTTCCCCCCGGCGATTCTGGCAAGGGGCACCGCCTGGCTGACGGTCATCCCCACCTGTGCGGGCAGTGATGTTACGGTTCCCGAAATAGGCGCACGGGCTATGTTGGCCTGGTAGGTCATCCCCGGCTTACTGGGGTCCACCGCCGCAATGGGATCGTTCCGGGCGACATAGTCCCCGACGGAAACATAGACACGGGTTATCTTCCCTGCGGCGTCCGAATAGGTGTCCACCGAGGTGCCGGACACGATGTCCCCGGAAAGGGCCAGGTAATCCAGTATCTGCCCCTGGACCGCCAGGGTGGTATTCACCGCGAACACCGGAATCGCCGGGGCGTCACCGCCGGCCCCGCCGCCCGGGCCGGCCTGGTTAGCCTTGCCCTTGCTGCAGCCCGGAAAACTCACTACTACAATAACTGCCGCTATGGCGCTTAGTATCACCTTTTTCATTTCGTTCCCCCGTTACTCAGGGTACCGAAGGGAACCCCGATGGAATATTCCAGGTCAATAAGACCTTTAAGATAATCAAACTGATTTGATAACATCGCCAGCCTGGACTGATTCCGGGCCAGATCCGCGTTTTGCACCGAAAGGAATTCCTGGAGCCCCGCCCGGTAGGCCTCTTCGGTCAGCCGGTATGACCGATCCGCTAAGGCTACGGTCTGGGCCAGGGTTTCTGCGGAGATCTGCATCCGTTGTAGACTTAAGACCGTTTGGTAGATTTCAATTTCGGAGCCCTGAACCATCTGAGCCAACCCTATACTGGCAGTTTTGATGTTGTTGTCAAAATCCTTCAGCCCCTGCCCTTGCTTCGTAAAGGGAAAAAGACTGTTCAGGTTCATACCCAGAGTAATAGAAAAGGTAGCGTTATCGTGCCCATTCCATTTGTCTTTATCATCCATATTATCCCAGAGCCCCAAAAATGCGGGGGAATAACCAAAGTCAAGCCTGAGATAGGGTGTACGGGCTTGCAGGGCCTGGGCTTTCCGTTGGCTGGTAAGCGTAAGTAACTGCTGCCGTAACTCCATAATCTCCGGCTTTCCATTCGCCGCCTTGGAGATGAGATTCCGCACATCCAGGGAAATATAATTGAGATCCCCCGTTACGGGTACAAGCTCAAACTGGGTATCTAATTCCAAGCCAAGGTTCATAGCAAAGCTGGCCATAGCCAGTTTCAAGCCGGTTTCCGCCTGATCGATTTCAGGCTTCATATTGTCCCGGTTAACCTGTGCTTGAAGCAGGGTAAGCTCGGGGGCAAGCCCGTTACGATAATTTGCCTGTGCCATAGTAACCTGCCGTTCCGCGTTAGCATAACTTTCCCGCTGAACAGCGATATTCTCCTGGGCAAGGAGGACAGTATAGTAGTCCTTCCGTATTTGCTGCTCCATCTTCGCTTGGGCCATCGCATAGGTGAGGAGACCGGTCTGGTAGTCCAACTTAATGCTCCGTATCCCCTCTATCAGCGCAAAGGTGAAGTTCCAGGACACTGCCGCATTCCCGCTGAAGGTCCATTGCGGGGAGCCGCCCATGGAGATTGGACCTGAAGGGAGACCAAGGTCTATTTCCGTACCCTTCGGCTCCTTCGTATTCCCGGCCAGGGTCCCCCGCACATCCAACTCCGGCAGGAACTGATTCCACACCAGGTCGGACTTCCGCTTTTTGGTATCCAGGGCTACCCGCGAAGATTCCAGGCTGAGGTTGTTTTTGATAGCCAGATCAACCGCCTCATCCGGGGTGATACGCCGGACCACAGGACTTTCACTCGCCTGTCCAAAGGCCGTTGCGGCGCAGAGGATGCAGACAAGAACCAAACAGAGATGCTTCATTGTAAAACTCCTTCTCTATTGGCCGGGGAAACGTGTCCAAGCACCGAATCCCCGTACCAACCATGTATTTTAGGCCCGCATACTGCGCGGCCTTTTACGGCTTCCTGCCGTTTATGTATTACCATCCCTCTATCCCCAGAACAATAAACCTATACAAAATCCGAAAACTTTCGTTAGACACCTCCGAAAAGGACGTTCCCTCGGGTCGCCGCATTAGGATATTGACGATGAGAAAGAGTACCCATTGAGCCAGGGTTTCTCCGGTTAAGAAACCCCCGGGTTCCTTCAACTCGATATTCGCAAAGATCCGGTAAATCCGGGAGGGAGGTGCATGGATCCCCAGGTCCAGCCGCCGGGTCCGCACCCAGTCCAGGGCGATAAGTATCTCCGACCGGGAGCGCAGGTAATTGGCGATGGCTGCCATTGCCAGATAAAACTGTTCAGCAGGAAGCCCCGAACGGCTTGCCCCCAGCTCCGCGTAATCCACTATCCGGTTAAACTCGGTGATGAACATCTGCCCCAGCATATCCGCCTTGTTCTTGAAGTGGGCGTAGAGGCTGCTCTTGGAAAGCCCCGAATGGTGGGCGACCATTTCCATGGAGGCATTCCAGGGCCCCGCCTCGGCCACGGCGGAGGCCACCGCCTTAAGCAGCGCCTCGTTCTCCCCCTCCGGCGGCATGGGGTAGGTCCCGGTTTTTTCCAGGGCCTCAAAGTCCAGGGCATCCACCAGCGTTTTATCAAACCCCAGGCCGTGGGAAATAACCCCCTCTATAAAGGAAAGAAACCGCTGGATTTCCTCCTCCCCCGTGCAGGGCCCAAGCCTGCCTTTGTGGAACAGGGTAACCAGAAAAAATATGGCGGTAGTGATAAGCCGGGCCTGGCTGGGGTACGCATCCCCCCGGTCAAGGAAAGACCAGTGCTGCTCCAGGAGGTCCTTATCCCGTTTTTCATCGCCATAGACCTCTACCAGGGAAAAAAGGAAGAGATACTTATGCCGGGCGTGATATTCGGCCAGATTCCGGGCCATAAGGAGGATCCCCTGGTTATTATCCCGGCTTTCCACCGCCTTTTCGTAACTTGCCTTCATAAAGCCCATGTAATGGTCGCAATAATAGACGTACATTCCCTCCAGCAAATCATCCTTGTTCTTAAAATGCCGGTACAGGGCCGGTTTAGTGACCCCAAGGGCTTGCGCAATCTGAGAAAGGCTGGTAGTTTTAAACAGTTCCCGGCCCCAGACCTGGAATGCTGCCTCTATAATGTCTGTCTTGTTCATAATCCTTGCCGTAAGTTACCGAACGGTCGTTAACATATACAATAACAATTCCTGCGCAAAAAGGCAACAGGTTTTGGCAAATATTTAAGGCTGTAGAACGTTTACAGAGGCTGTAGAGCGTTTACAGAGGCTGTAGAGCGTTTACAGAGACTGTAGAGCCTTTACAGAGGCTGTAGAGCCTTTACAGAGACTGTAGAGCCTTTACAGAGACTGTAAAGCCTTTACAGAGACTGTAGAGCGTTTACAGAGGCTGTAGAACGTCTACAGCGGCTGTAGAACGTTTACACGGATTATAAACAATCTTCCATCACGTAGCCCTTCGCCGCCGCCGTCATTTCCACCGCATGGCCGCTGCGGAGGTAGTATAGCCACACCCGGCAGGTTTTACCCTGCGCCCTCCCCCGGAGGTCCATACCCGCCCGGTAATAAAAAGCCATCTGCGCGGCGTGTTCCCCCGGCGCTTCAATGCGGTCGGTCTTGAAGTCAACCACCTGCACGGCGTTTTCGTCCTCAAAGAGCAGGTCGATGGTCCCATTGATAAAGGTGTGCCCATAGAGACTGCGGAACCGGCATTCACTTTTCCGCAAGGGGGCTTTTTGCGCCACCCTGCCCAGCTTTGACGCCAGGAATTGCTTTCCCAGTTCAAGCCCCGCAACACGCAGAGCATCCGCTTCCTGGGGAGAAAGATGGCCCGCGATACCCGGAGGAATAAGGTCAGACCAAAGGCTAGAGTCTTCGCCCTTCATCAGGGCTTCCACACAGGCGTGGGCGATGGTCCCGAAATCGGCGGGGGTAAAGGACTCAAAACGGCTGAGAATGGCGTCAACCGTACCGAATATTTCAGCGGCGCTTTCCCCGGAATTGGTTTCATCCACCGGATAACTACCCTGAACAGCCTCCGTGTGGAATGAGGTGGGGGTCCGGTGATTGTTTTCAATGTCCGGCGTGGCAATAATCTCCGCCCTATCGTAATAGGGGGCAGCCTTTGCAAGGAAACCCGCCAGCCCCCTCCGGTCATTGTAAAACACCGCGCCCTGGTGTTCCCGGTTTCTGATATAGTCAGGATTACGGGCCTGAATAGTTTCCAGGTTGAAAATTGACGAGGCGTCGGCGCCTATCCGGGCGGTAATCGCCGGGAGGAGCAGGCCGAAGAAGGTATCATTGTCAAGAATGGAATCCCCTTCAATACGGGGCCGCCCTTCCTCCGCCGCCGCTTTATCCTGGGCCGCCCGTTTGGCCGCCACCGCGTTATGGAGCCGGAGCGGAAGATTGTCCGTCCCGGGATTGTCTTTCCCGAATGAAAAACTGCCGGTAAGGTATAGTTCCTTTTCCGCACGGGTCATGGCAACGTACAGGAGCCGCCGCAGTTCCGCTGTTTTCTTCTGTTTTTCCAGAGCCCGTCCCTGTTCGTAGAAAAAGTTCCGCCGTATCTTTAGCATGGCGGCAGAGGATGGCGGCAGGGGGGGATTAAAGGAAAGGCCGCCGCCAACGGTACGGCAGACCTCGGCGTCATTGCCGCTGTTCCGGCTCCGGTTCCCCGAGCAGACGATAAACACCACGGGAAATTCCAGGCCCTTGCTCTTGTGGATAGTCATGAGCCGCACCGCCCCGGCCCGTTCCAGGGGAATATCCATATCATCCAGGGGATCTTCCCGTTCCTTCATGGCGGAAAGTTTATCCGTAAAGGCCGCGAGGCTCCGCCCCTCGGCGTCATGTTGTACCGCAAGGCTAAAAAGATAATCGTAGAGTTCCCGGTATACCAGGGTTTGGGGATGCCACTCGGTTTCGTACCGGTAGCCCTGGGCGTACCACAGTTCGCTTATCATGGCGCTTACCGTCTTTTCAGGGATCTCCTTTAAAATATGCGCGTAAAACTTCTGCCCCTCCGCATATTTTTTGCGATCCCCTTCGGCAAGCAGGGGCAGTGCATCATCGGAGAAGGGGACGGCGTTCTTTGCCCGCTTATTGAGGGCAAGGCAAATAGTAAGCCCCTTGAGGGAAAGCCCCACAAAGGGGGAACGGAGGGTCACCGCATAGGCATCGGTGTCCGTGGGGTACGAGGCAAGACGGAGTACCGAAAGCAGGTCGTTTACCGGGCCGTCGGAAAAAAAGCCGCCAATCCCATCGCTGGTATAGGGGATGCCAAGTAGCCGGAGGTGTTTCTCAAACAATTTCTGCGGGCCGCGGGAACGGAACAGTATCGCTATATCACCGGCCTGGTATTTGTTATCGTCCAGCAGCTTTTTGATACGCTCCGCCGTAAAGACCGCCTCATTCTCATTGGCGGCAAAATCATTACTCTCCACCGACTCTTCCGCATCATTGCTTTTTTTCCTGTCAAGGATACAAACAGTAAGGCCGCCCTCACCGGAGATACCCGCCGCCAGGGGCCGGTAGGACGCCTCAAAGTACGGCAGATCAGTACCGCCGGGGACAAAGACCGATGGGTATACCGCCATTGGCTCCGTACCGGCGGGATCAAACACGCTGCCGCCGAAAAGGGCGTTAAAGGAACCGATGAGCGCAGGAACGGAACGGTAGTTTATTAAGAGGGGCAATTCATCCCCCGCCAATTCGTCCTTGAGCCCGTTGAAGGCCGCCACATCGGCGCCGCGGAAACGGTAGATTGACTGCTTTTCATCCCCCACAAAAAAAAGTTTCCCCCGGGCAATATCGGCGGCAGGGGGAATACCCTCGGTTTCCCGGTCCGCTTTCTCCGCCAGGAGAAAAAGCAAATCCCTTTGCAGTTCATTGTTATCCTGAAACTCATCAATCATGATGGTTTCCACGGACTTTTTTTCGTTCCGTCTAATGTCATGATGATCCCGGAATATTGCCCGGGCAAGCCGCGCAGCATCGGTGAAGGTGAGAACCCCCTCGCTGCGTTTCCGCAGAAGAAACAAATCCTGGAATTCATTCAACAGGGTCATCAGGGAAAGGATGAGCCCCGCCTGCATACAAAATACCGCCAGGGAAGAAAACTCAAGAAACCGGCTGCGTATTGTTTTAACCACCGCCTTTCCCTCGGCGTATTCCCTTTTCCCTACATTCAGTTTGATCCCGTTAAACTCATTTATGCACATAACGCTTTGTAATAGCGCGTTCTGAATAGGGTCCGCCTCCGCCGCATGGACACATTCGGCGCTCTCCAGGGCATTGAGCCTTTTAAAGTAGGACTGCAAAGATGCTCCGTTAGGGAACGTGTCCCATGCCGTATGCAGTTTTTCTAACACCGGCAGAACTTGGCCAACAAAGCCATCACGTGGATCACCCCCCTCCACCAAATCGGTCAACGCATCTATGCTGCCCTTGATCTGGACGATCCTATCCTCCCACATATCCGCCGCAATTTCCCCCTGTTCCATGGCCTCCCGCCTGAAATCCGGGGGTGCGTCCAGGTAACTATACTTGAGGACCGTCTCCGCAAAGAGGTCCCCGGCTATATCAACGGGTTTCTTTTTACGGTACAGCCGCTCAATGGCCGGATGATGGCGTCGGGCAATCACAAAGGGAAGCGATTCCTCCGCAGCAATATCCCTGCACCGCTCCTCGTCCAGGGCAAAGTCCGGGCTTATGCCGTACCGGGAAGCCGCCTGCTTTACTATCGTGGTGCAATAGGAATCCAGGGTCTGTATCCGGGCATGAAAGAAATCCTGCAGCCCCTTCTTTGCCAGTTCCCTGCCGGGCTCGTTTGCATCCGCAGCAATCCTGCTCAGGTCCCGGTGGATACGCCGGTACATCTGCGCCGCGGCTTTCCGGGTAAAGGTGAGGGTAAGTATCCTGTCCACGGGATATTTCTTTTCGGTGACCAGCCGTGCGAAACGCCCCGCCAGTACCGTGGTCTTCCCCGACCCTGCCCCGGCGGCAACCACCGTATTTGTATCGCAGTTTATTGCCGCTGCTTGTTCCTTATTAGGCGTCTTTGCATCATCCATTATGTGCCATCCTATCTATCGTATAGACGGTCCTGCAAACCCCGTGGTACTCGCAGGCAAAACACGTTTCATCATCATCGCTGATGGTTCTGAATGTACCCGACAGCACATCCGCTGCATAGCGTTCCGTTTTTTCTTTAAAGCCGGCCATCAGCATTGCAAACTTACCGTCCGCTTCCCCGGTACGTTCAATCCGGTCATTTTGGCGATAAGGTTTCTCGCTTCCCTTTTTGGGGGTGTTTATAACGCCGAACAACACCGTCGGTTCCGCCTTCAGGATGCTGAAGAAAAGCGCGGTGTGTACCTTTTCATAGCCGTTCTGTTCCGCCAGATTCAGGTACATGGGAAGCTGAAAATCTTCCAAGCCCCGCTCCCCTTCACCGGTACATAGTTTACGCGCCGGCGCGTTACCCAGCTTAAAGTCAATAATAACCCCCGTAGGGCTGCTCCGGCGATCCTCAAGCACGCAATCAACCATGCCGGTCAAAAAGAATTGCTTTCCCGCCGGTTCATAGTTGAGTTTAAGTTCACTGTCCGCAACAACGTAACCGGCAAAGTATTCCAACAGGGCGGTGAGAAAGATTACCAGTTGATCCTGTATCCCCTGCCGTTCCGCCCGGAGTAGCCGCGCGGTAAGGGCGCTTATCTCGAACTGCTTGTTCCCGGAGGAAAATTGCTCCAGGGCCGCTTCAACGCCCTCCGCGATAAAGGTCTTATATATAGAAGGAAGCTGTCCGTTTTCCAGGGACAGGAGGGCGCCCCCGGCCTCCGCCTTAACCCTCTTAAAAAAGAAATCCAGCGCCGCATGGTACAGGGAACCGGCCACATTATCCGCCATCAGGGTAGTTTCCATACGCACCTTTTCGAGCTGTAGTATTTCTTTAAAGAGCCACTGCAGGGCGCACTGATAATAGGGCTTCATGGCGGAAGCGGAAACGCTTAGTTTTCCCGGGAAAGCTTTACTACTGCAATAACGGGCTTTAATCAATTCCATAACCAGGGGGTCGGGACCGTGCTCCGGTACATCCGCTGCATTTCTCCGGCCACGCCAGGCGGCAAACCCCTCAATCTGCTGCTGATAAAGACGATGCGGAGAACCGGGGACCTGTTTCCCCGCCTGTATATCCCGGTACAATTCCTGTTCCGCAATAAAGGGGTCGTCGCTGAAATTTTCCCGGTCTGTTTCTCCATACCGTTTTACCGGGGGGGTGGTAACGTTAAGAAAACTGTGGGGAATTGCGTAGCCGGAAAAGGTTTCCTCCGCGCAGAAGAACACAACACGCTTCCGGGAATTCAGGGTATGCAGCTTAATAAAGGCTTCCGAAGCGTCGATGTCCTCAATGCCGAGCTTTCTCCGTTTCTCCGCAAGCAGAAACGGCAGGCTGCCGAAAACCGCCGAAAGATTATCCTGACTCGCCCCGATAACGATATGATACTCAAAGGGAACCGGCGCGGCGGTACGATAGGGTAGAACGGTGACCCCGGAGGAAGACTGCTGGGGAAGGTACTGCACATCCTCCAGGTACTCCGTAAAAAAACCATAGAAATCGGGGACGGTAATATCCGGGTATGCCTTTTCAATCCCGATCAGGGTAAGCAGTTCCGAAATGCACCGGGACAACACTAAATCTGTTTCCGGCGGACATGCATCCCGGTCGGCCTTAAAGAATTTTTCCCGGAAGGCAAAATAATATTGCCGTATTGCGGCAAAGGAACCGGCGGCGCATATTTTTTTTATATCCCTCTTCAGTGCATGGTAAAAGTTCCGCACCCGCTCTTCCCTGCCCCCCGCAGGAGCCGCCAGGGCATCCTCCCATACATCAAGTTCCTTCCCGTCTTCCCGCCAGGAAACAATACAGTTATTCCGTATGCCGAAGTCGATGAGCTGGGAAATGGAATCAGGGTCCCGCCAGGGCAGGTGACTGTTCAGCAAGAGATTAGTGACGGAATCGAAGGAAAAATTACGGTTATTGCACTGTGCTATTGCGCCGAACAGCTTTCCCCCCGCGTACCCGGCCAGGGGTTTTCCCTCACGGGAGACAAAGGGAATATTCCGTATGCCGAATTCCCGGCTCACATAGGGTTCGTAGTTCTCCGCATCCGGAATGCTCACCACAATGTCTTCAAAGGCCGCACCTTTATGCTCATGCAGCGCCCTGATGTACAGCGCGGCCTCGGCAATCTCGCTCCGGGAATTGGTGTAAAAGTAGGTTTGGGGTGGGGTATCCGACGCGCCGCTTTCTGTAAGCCGCACTATGGTGACATGGGGCGCCCCCTCAAGCAGTTCCCGGTATTCGCTGAAGTCGGTGAGGGATTCGGGAAAAAAGATGAAACATTGCTTCCCCGTATCCGTAAAGGGCGGCGTTTCCCAGGCCGGTTCAAACAGCATATGCTCATCAAGAAACTGTTTGTACCGGACCGTAAGGGTATAGAGGTCCCGGTCATCGGGATCAAGGCCGGCGCGTATCGTCTCTTCAATATCAGTAATACTTTCCGCCGCCGTCCCCGTGGTTTTTTCAAACCACGACCCAAGCTGGGGCAGTATTCCCGTGAACCAACGAACAAAGGACGCCCCGGTATAGGCGTATTCGGCGGGTATCAGGGTGCTGAACAACGGGGGCTTACCCGCCTTGCAATTTTCCGCGTTTTCCCGGACAAGGCGGCTCACAAAGATCTTCCGCAAAACTGCGGGCACACTCTTCTTATCCTGCTTCCGCGCCCGGATGGACTCCCGCTTAAAGGTATCCCAGGCGGTAAACTGCTCCATGGCAAGGGACCCGCCGCCGCGCAGAACCAGGAGCCGGTCCGCCCAATGGTTTACCGCAATGTCCGTGGGGAACACAAAAAGCGAATCGGGGTCGTCGATGTTTTCAAGGAGGATTGTTTCAATCTGCATAACATCTCCTCCTTATCCCCTGATAGCATCCTTCATCGCCTTTACATACTCGTAGACATACTGTTCCGCACCGGCGCCATGCTCCGCAATGATCTTTACAATGGCGCTCCCCACAATAACCCCATCGGCAATCTTCCCTATCTCCGCCGCCTGGGCCGGGGTATGAATGCCGAACCCAACCGCCACGGGAACCTTGGTCACCGCCCTGACCGCTCCGGCAATGGACCCCAGGTCGGTCCTGATTTCGCTCCGCACCCCGGTAACGCCCATGGAGGACACCAGGTAGATGAAGCCCGCGGCGGCCCGGGCGATTTCCTGTATCCGTGCCTCCGATGTAGGGGCGATGAGGGAGATGAGGTCAATCCCATACCCGGCGGCGGCGTCCCGGACTTCGCCCTGTTCCTCAAAGGGCAGGTCGGGGATGATGATGCCGTCCAGGCCCGCTTCCCGGCCCCGTTTGAAAAAGGCATCGTAGCCGTAATGAAAAACCGGGTTCAGGTAGGTGAGGAACACTAAGGGAACCGCCGTTTTAGTGCGCAGGCTGTGTACCAGGCCGAATAGCTTTTCTACCGTTGCACCCGCAGAGAGGGCGCGGATGTTGGCTTCCTGAATCACCGGCCCTTCGGCGATGGGGTCCGAGAAGGGGACGCCGATTTCCACCAGGTCCGCCCCGGCCCGGATCATCTCCAGGATAAAGGCTTCGGATTTTTCAATGCTGGGATCGCCCCCGGTCACAAACCCGATAAAGGCGCCCTTCTTCTGAAAGGCCTTTGCAATATTACTCATGGATGTCCTCCCCCCGGTACCGCGCGATTGCCGCCACGTCCTTGTCCCCCCGGCCGGAGAGGCAGATGATGATGCTTTCGTCCTTGCCGATCTTCGGCGCAAGGATTCTGGCGTGGGCCACCGCGTGGGCGCTCTCGATGGCGCAGATAATCCCTTCACTGCGGGCCAGGTATTCAAAGGCAGATACCGCCTCTTCGTCGCTTACCGGCACGTATTCGGCGCGGCCAGAGTCGTGGAGCTGTGCGTGTTCCGGTCCGATACCGGGATAGTCCAGACCCGCCGAGATCGAATAGACCGGGGCTATCTGCCCCTCGTCGTTCTGGCAGAAGTAGGACTTCATGCCGTGGAATATTCCCACACTTCCCCTGGCAATGGTGGCCGCGTGTTTTTCCGTATCCACCCCCAGGCCGGCTGCCTCACAGCCTATCAGTTTTACTGTTTTGTCGGGAATGAAGTGGTAGAACATGCCAATGGCGTTACTGCCCCCGCCCACACAGGCTACCACCGCAGCGGGAAGCCTTCCCGTTCGTTCCAGGATCTGTTCCCGGGCTTCCCTGCCGATAACACTTTGAAAATCCCGCACCATCATGGGGAAGGGGTGGGGCCCCATGACGGAGCCCAGCACATAGTGGGTGTCGTGGACCCGGCCAACCCACTCACGCATGGTTTCGTTTACCGCATCCTTCAGGGTTTGTGTGCCGGAAGTGACCGCGTTCACCCGTGCGCCGAGGAGTTCCATGCGGTACACGTTGAGGGCCTGCCGCTCCGTATCTTCCTTGCCCATGAAGATCTCGCACTCCAGGCCCAGGAGGGCGGCGGCGGTGGCGGCGGCAACCCCGTGCTGACCTGCGCCGGTTTCGGCGATAATCCGGGTCTTGCCCATCTTCTTTGCCAGCAGGGTCTGGCCCAGAACGTTATTGATCTTGTGGGACCCCGTGTGGTTCAGGTCCTCCCGCTTCAAATATATCTTCGCGCCCCCGAGGTCGGCGCTCATCTTCTCCGCATAGTATAACAACGAAGGCCGCCCCGCGTAGTTATTCAACAGGTCGTTCAACTCCGCCACAAACTGCGGATCATCCTTATACTGATTGTAGGCCTTCTCCAGATTGATGATCTCGTTCATCAGGGTTTCCGGAATGTACTGCCCGCCGTAATCGCCGAATCTGCCTTTGCTCATTTCCAATTCCTCACTATTTCTACCAACCTTAGCATCTTATCCCGGTCCTTACGGCCCCCGGTTTCCGCGCCGCTGGAAACGTCAATCCCAAAGGGCTTAAACAACAAAGCCTCTTCTATAGTATATACGTCAATGCCCCCCGCAAGGAAGCAGGGGACGGGCAATCCGCCCAAAAACCCGCCGTCCCTCAACAAGGTCCAATCAAAACGCTTCCCGGTTCCCCCGGCCCCATTATCCAGCAAACAGTAATCCGCCCCGCTCCCTGCTGCGCCCGGTATGTCCTCCCGGCTCTCTACCCGTACCGCCTTAATCACCGGGACCGGGCCGGAAGCGCCTCTTGCCGTTTGTTCCTTTAGCGCCGCAATATAATTACTATCCTCATCCCCGTGGAGTTGGGCGATGCCAATCACCCCGTCCCGGTACAGGGCGGCGACGGCTTCCACCGGTGCGTTCACAAAGACCCCAACCGGCACAATATCGTACCGCAGCCATGACCGGAGTTGTGCCGCCCGTTCCGGGGAAACCTGGCGCTTACTGGGAGCAAAGACAAAGCCGGCATAATCCGGTCCCGCCTCGTTCGCAAAACTAATGTCATCATCACGGAACAGCCCGCAGATTTTAATCTTCATGTCCTGTTTCCCGCAGCCCGCAGTTCCTTTAAATACCCCCGCTTGTCCGCCGCCCGCATCAGGGCCTCGCCTATCAGTACCGCGTCAATGCTTTGCTCTACAGTCAGGGCCCGTATGTCCTCAGGCCCGCGTATACCGCTTTCTGAAACCGTGAGTATCCCTGTGGGGACAAGCTTCCGTAGCCGGGCCGTTGTTGCAAGGTCCACGGTAAAGGTTTTGAGGTCCCGGTTGTTTATCCCGATAATCCGCGCCCCGGCATCCAGGGCGGCCCGGACTTCATCCTCGTTGTGAGCCTCTACCAGGGCGGCAAGGCCCAGGGTATCCGCCGTTTCAATATAGGCACCAAGGGTTTTCGTGTCCAGGAGGGCGCATATCAGCAATACTGCGGAGGCGCCCAGGAGCTTGGCCTCGTAGATTTGATAGGGGTCAATGACAAAGTCCTTGCGTAAAGCCGGAACCTGTACCAGAGCGGCTATCTCCATCAAATACCGGTCGCTGCCTAAGAAATAGTCCGGCTCGGTGAGTACCGAAATGGCCGAAGCGCCGGCGGCCTCGTAGTCCTTAGCGATATCCACGTAGGGGAAGCCGGGAGTGTCTTCGGCGATAAGTCCCTTGGAGGGGGAAGCCTTCTTGACCTCGCAGATGAACGACAGACCCGGCGCGGCCAATGCTTGTTCGAAAGCTAACCGGCGCTTATCCGCCGCTTGTGTTAACGCCGCATCCTTCACCGCTTCCAGCGATCGCACAGCCTTCGCCTTTTCCACCCGTATCCGGGTACTCGCGGCAATATCATCCAGAATCATTTAGAAAGACCGATAAACTGTTCAAGCTGTTTCATAGCCTTGCCGCTGTCGATAGTTTCTTTGGCGATTGTAATGGCATCGGCTATGGAACACTCCGGCTTGGCAATGTGGATGGCCGCCGCAGAATTGAGAAGCACCGCGTCACGCTTGGGTCCCTTCTCACCGGAAAGAATAGCCCGGCTTATGGCGGCGTTCTCCGCCGGGGTTCCCCCAACCAGGTCTTCCTTTTTACAGCGCTTGAAACCGAATTGCTCAGGCTCAATGACGTAGGACTTGAACTCCCCATTACGCACTTCGCAAACGCTCGTGGGGGCGCTCATGGAAATCTCGTCCAGCCCGTCCTGGCCGTATACCACCAGGGCGCTCTTTACCCCCAGGTTGGAAAGTACCCGGGCCATGGGCTCCGTCAAATCCTGATCGTAGACCCCAAGCAGTTCCATGTTCGCCCCCGCCGGATTCACCAGGGGCCCCAGGATGTTGAAAATAGTCCTGATGCCCAGTTCCTTCCGCACCGGCGCAACGTACTTCATACTCAGGTGGTAGTTCTGCGCAAAGAGGAAGCAGAGGCCGATGGTCTTGAGCAGATGGAGGCTCCGCTCCGGGGACACGGTGATGTCCACCCCCAGGGCTTCCAGCACATCCGCCGCACCGGACTTGCTGGAGGCGGCGCGGTTGCCGTGTTTGGCCACGGGGATACCGGCGGCGGAAATCACCAGGGATGATGTGGTACTTATATTGAAGGAATTAGACCGGTCCCCGCCGGTACCCACGATTTCAAGGACGTCCATGTCGTGGAGGATGCGGATACAGTGCTTCCGCATACCCGCGGCGGAGGCGGTGATCTCCTCGATGGTCTCACCCTTCACCGCCATAGCGGCAAGGTAGGCCGCCATCTGGATGTCGCTGGCCTTGCCCCCCATGATCTCGTCCATCACCGCCTCGGCCATGTCGTAGGCCAGGTTCTCCCGGTTCGCCGCTAGGATTATCGCTTCTTTAATCATTACACACTCCTAAAAAGTTGATGAGTATCTGTTTCCCCTCGGGGGTTAGAATAGATTCGGGATGAAACTGTACGCCGTAAACCGGATAGTTCCGGTGCTGTACCGCCATGACTTCCCCGTCATCAGCGGTGGCAATAACCTTGAGGTCCACAGGAATAGTGTCGGCTCCGGCGGCTAGGGAATGATAACGGGCGCCCTGTATGGTTTCGTTCATGCCGGCGAACAGCGGGCTGCTTGTGTCCACTTTGATCATCGAGGACTTGCCGTGCATCAGGGTCTTTGCGTAGGTTATGGTGGCGCCGAACACTTCGCAGATAGCCTGATGCCCCAGGCATACCCCGAGGATGGGTATCCGGGGGGCCAGCGCGGCTATCAATTTCTCGCAGATGCCGGCATCGGATGGCCGGCCCGGTCCGGGGGAAATCACGATGTGGCTTGGGCGCAGAACCACGATATCCGCCACGGCCATTTCATCATTCCGTATCACCCGAATATCGGGGTTAAGGCCGCCGATAAGTTGGTAGAGATTGTAAGAAAAGCTGTCGTAGTTGTCGATGAGTAATATCATGTGGCCGCCTCCTCCAACGCGTTCAACACCCCCCGCATCTTGTTTTCGCACTCCCGGTATTCATTCTCAGGAACACTGTCCGCCACAATCCCCGCCCCGGACCGCACAAAGACCTTGCCGTTCTTCTTAAAGGCTATCCGTATGGCAATGCAGGTATCCATGTCCCCGTTAAAGGCCAGGTAGCCGATGGCCCCGCCGTAGATGCCCCGCTTGTTGTTTTCCAGCTTGTTGATGATCTCGCACGCCCGTATCTTCGGCGCGCCCGACAGGGTTCCTGCGGGAAGCACCGCCTCAACCGCATCGGTCCCGGTCTTGCCCTCCGTGATGCGGCTCCTCACGGTGGAGCCCAGGTGCATCACGTGGGAAAACTTCTCCACCGAAAGGTAGCGTTCCAGCGCCACCGAGCCGAAGCGGCTTATCTTCCCAAGGTCGTTCCGCCCCAGGTCCACCAGCATATTGTGCTCCGCCAGCTCCTTGGGGTCGGTGAGCAGCTCCTTTTCCAGCGCCGCGTCTTCATGTGCCGTCTTGCCCCGGGGACGGGTGCCCGCCAGGGGAAAGGTGAGGAGTTCCCCCTTCCGCAGTTTTACTAAGGTCTCCGGAGAAGCCCCGGCAATCTCAACATCGTCGCTGGAAAAGTAGAACATATAGGGTGAGGGGTTCCGCTCCCGCAGTATCCGGTAGGTGTCGAAGAGGCTGCCCTCCACATCCGCCTCCAGCCGGTTGGAAAGTACCACCTGAAAGATATCCCCCTCCCTGATATGCTCCTTGGCCCGCCGGACCATAGCGCAATACTGCGCCTCATCGAAAAGCGGCCGGAAGGGCGACGTAATCTTAAGGCGCTTCATCTCCGCCGCGTTCCCATTACCGATGATCCGGGCCAGGTTCTCCAACTCCGTCACCGCCCGGTTGTAGTCCTCCTCCATCGCGGCGGTTCTGATATTCACCATAAGGATGATCCGCCCTTCCTGGTTATCGTAGGCCACAACCTTATCAAAAAGCATGAGGTCCACATCCTTGAAACCCTCCTCGTCGGAGGCGTCAAGGTTCAGCTTCGGCTCACGGTACTTGATATAGTCGTAGGAAAAGTACCCCACCAGGCCCCCGGTGAAGGGCGGCAGCCAGGGAAGCGCCGGGCTTCTGTTTTCTTCTATTATCTGATTGATAGTGGCGCCGGGATTTTCCACGGTCATGCGTATGGTGGTCCCATTCCTGATACAGAGGACGCCGTTGGTACAGGACAGCTCCAGCTTGGGGTCATAGCCCAGGAAGGTATAGCGGCCATGCCGGTTGGGGTCCTCCATGCTCTCCAGGATGAAGCACTGGCGGCTCAGGTTCTTGAGTATCCGGAAGGTTTCCACCGGGGTATGCCCATCCATAGGCAGGGACAGGGATATGGGGATGGTCTTATACTCCCCGGCAAGGGAGGCTGCTTCTTCGCGGCTGGGACGATAGGTCATAGATACTCCTTGTGATGTTACTTTATATAGAAACATAGGGCTTGTCAATAGGACATTCCAGGCTTGTTGAAGGATCGCTCCAAGCTTGTAGAAGGATCGCTCCAAGCTTGTCGAAGGATCGCTCCAAGCTTGTCGGAGGATCGCTCCAAGCTTGACTTGAATTTCTCCTCCCCAGGGCGTATTCTAAGTCATGGGTAGTGTACTCTCACCGTATCGCCTTGGCAAAGCCCGTAACCGGTATAATGTCTTCAACTTCGCCAATTCCCTCTCCTACGCCCTCATGGCGGAGTATATCATCACCCTCTTTGCCATGCGGCTCCACGCATCCTCCACCATGATAGGGATCCTCAACGCCCTGGTGTATGCCTCCTACTTCCTCATGCCCCTGGGGAAGTCCCTCTGCAAATTGTTTCCTATTGTGCGGCTCAACATCATCGCCTGGATCCTGCGGGCCCTGTCCATGACGCCGGTGCTGTTCGTGCCCGTGCTGGCAAACACGGGCCGTAGTGGAGAGGCCTTAGCCCTAACCCTCCTGGGGGTGTCCCTGTTCCATGTATTCCGGGGAATTGGGATGGTCGCGAATAATCCGATACTGAATGAACTGGCCACCGGAGGGGACCGGGGCAGTTATTTGACCCAGACTCAGATTATCAACAATGCGGTGGCCATGTTTGCCAGTTTTGCCCTGGCCATGCTCCTGGGACGGAACCCCCCGCTTGCCCTCTACGCGCTCATCATCGCGGCGGGTATTGCCGGGGGCATTTGCAGCGGAGCGCTGCTCCGGGGCATCCCCGAGCCGCACAAGGACGCCGGGGTAAGCAAGGGCGGGCTTTGGACCATTACCCGGGAAGCCTTTTCCAAGCCCGCCATCCGGAACTTCATGGCCCTGTTCTTTCTGGTGGCCCTGGTTACCGCCACTGCCCGGATTTTCATTGTGGTGTATGCCCGGCAGGTGTTCACCCAGGGTGACGGCATGGTTTCCCTCTATACGGTCTTCGGCGGCCTGGGGGCACTGATGATGGGGCTGATCATCAAATTCCTGGTGGACCGGGTCGGGGCAAAACCGCTGTACCTCACCTGTATCATCGTGGGCCTCCTCAGCCTCCTGCCGGCAATCTTCTTCCCCTATGGCGCGGTGGATAATGCCGCCACGGTGGTACCCTTCCTCTCCTTCCTGTTTTTTATCGTCAACTTCGGCTTCCTCGGGGTCCAGGGTATTGCCCAGACCTACTTCCTCTCCCTGGTCCCTGCGGAGGGGATGCTGAACCTGGGCATCCTCTACTACTTCTTCTACGGCATCGCCGGCGCGGGGGGCTCCTTCCTGGCGGGCCTCTTCCTGGATGCCTTTGCCGGCATGGGTGTTTCGGTGTTCATCACCTTTAAGATTCTTTTCAGTATCCTTGCATTGATCCTGGCGGTGGTCCTGCTCTTTCAGAAAAAGCTGGTGTCCCTGGGGTCCCTACCCCTAAGGGGCGCCCTGGAAGTCATGTTTTCCTTCAGGGATCTCCGGGCCATCACCCTCCTGGACCGGCTGAAAAAGACCGAGGATTCCGATGAGGAGGAACTGCTCCTGGAGGCATTACACGAGACCCCCTCCAAGCTTGCCGTGAAGGGGCTCTTGGACAAGGCAAAATCCCCCCGGCTGTCCACCCGTTCCGACGCGATCCGCGCTATGGACGCCCTCCCGAACCTCAGTGAGGATGCGGAAAAGGCCCTGATGCTGGACCTGATTAACAACCCCTATACCACGGCCTATTTATCCGCCCGGACCCTGGGGAACCACCGCTATTTCCCCGCCATACCGGTACTCCGGGAACTGGCGGCCTCCGGGGACTATATGCTTGCCGGGGAGGCCATCATTTCCCTGGCACGGCTGCGGGACGAAGCGTTCCGCCCGGAAATCGAAACCATTATCGCGGGGACGGAAAACCCCCGGCTCAAGATTATGGGGGTGGAGGCCTTCGGCATCTACGGTTCCCCCAATTCCCTTTCGGTACTGACGGACATACTCCGGGTAGAGGACCCGCCCCCCTATCTCCGGGACGCGGTGGTTCTGGCTATGGCCCGTATCCTGGATATTGAAAACAAGTTTTACCCCCTTTTGGTCCGCTTCCTTGAGGACCCGACCCAGGCCCCCGCCATTGCCCTGGATGAAGCGGAGGCGGCCTACGAACTATTCATGTCCGGTCATAAGGGCCGAAAAGAGGGTGATGAACAGGCCAGGGCGCTGCAGCCTGCGGTGACGGCGTACATGAACGAATCCCGGGGCACGCTTCTGGCGCAGTGGATCCTGGCCCTTCCCAATGACGCGGTCCGGGAAGTCGTCCGGATAGTCCTCTCCGAAATTGTGTTGGATGATGAGTTCGCGTCCTACGACCGGCTCAAGCTCCTCATTGTGTACTGGGCCGCCCATACGCTTAAACGGTAACCCTACTCCCCTTCGTACTGCAGCCGGTACAGCCCCGCATACAAGCCGTTCCGGGCTATCAACTCCCGGTGGGTCCCCTGCTCCACCAGCTTGCCCCCGGAAAGAACCAGGATGCGGCTGGCATTACGGATGGTAGAAAGCCGGTGGGCGATGACAATAGACGTACGGTTCGCCAGAACCCTTTGGAGGCCCAGCTGAATCAGGTGCTCGGTTTCGGTATCAACAGAACTGGTGGCCTCGTCCAGGATCACCACCGCCGGGTTGTGGGCAATAACCCGGGCAAAGCTGATGAGCTGCCGCTGGCCGGAAGAGATATTGGCGGCCCCCTCGGAAAGTTTTGTTTGATACCCATCACTGAGACGGGAGATAAACTCGTGGGCATGGACGGCCCGGGCCGCATCCTCCACCTGGGCTTCTGTGAGGGGCAGCCCCAGGCTGATGTTGTTCGTCACGCTGCCGGAAAACAGGAACACATCCTGTAACACGGGAAGCACGGAACGGCGCAGCTCACCCAGCTTAATATCGGCGATGGGGATACCGTCCAGGGTAATGCGCCCGGAATCAATGTCCCAGAGCCGGGCGAGCACATTCGTAATCGTCGTTTTCCCCGCCCCGGTATACCCCACGATGGCGATCATCTCCCCGGCCTTCACCTCAAAACTAAGGTCTTTCAATACCGTCTCCCCGCCGGTGTAGGAAAACGAAACATGCTCAAAGGCAATATCCCCCCGGATAGAGTTCTCCACAGAAACACTACCCGTATCGGGAATATGCTCATCCGTATCCAGGAGCTTAAAGACCCGCTCCCCACCGGCCATAGCGGACTGGAGGAGGGTGTACTTTTCCGAAATATCCATCACCGGAGCGTAGAACATCGCCACCAGGTTGATAAAGGCGATGAGTACCCCCAGGGGAAGTGACAGGTTAAAGACCATGCCGGCCCCCACCACTATCACCGCCGCCACCGTTACGGTGGACAGGAATTCTACCAGGGGCCGGAAGGTGGCAAAGACGTACATCTCCCCCAGGTTAGCCCGGAGGAGTTCCTCATTCCGCTCCGCAAATTCCCGGCTGCTCTTCTTCCCCCCACGGAAAAGCTGCACCACCTGAATACCGGAGATCCGCTCCGAAAGATAGGAGTTCACCCGGGACGACGCCACTCGCTGCGAACGGAAGGCGTCCCGGGCCTTGATGCGGCTTACCGCAGTGATCCACACTACCAGCGGCAGGATCAGGATGACCACCAGGGCCAGCTTTGGGGAAAGCAGGAACAGGGTAATGAGGACCCCCGCCATCACCGAAAGGTCCTTGAGGAAGGCCACCAGGACGGTGGTAAAAAACTCGTTCAGGGTTTCCACGTCCCCGGTAAGCCGCGTAACGATTCTGCCGACGGGATGCCGCGAAATAAACGCGGTAGACTGGGAGGCGGTCTTTTTGAACAAGTCCAGGCGCATTTCCTTCATGGCCCTCTGGCCTATGAGGGAACTGGTCCAGGTCTGGAAAAAGGTACACACAAAGACTAAGATAAGGATGATGAACATCTCCGTTACCACGGAAAGGATACGGGGAAAGTCCCTGCCCCGGACCGCACGGATTTCACCGGCAGGGAGGGCGTAGAGGTCCCTGGTTTTGACGGCGGCGGTATCTCTGCCCCGGAGAAAAAGCTCCGGATGGGCGTCCATCACCGGAGTGGAGGGATCATTTGGTTTTAGGGTAAAGACATACCACTGATCCCCGTCCGGAACACCCGCAGTAATACCACGGTCCCGGTCCTGGGGAATAAACAGGTCTGTTCCAACGGCAATACTGCGCTTAGTGGTACGGAGAAGGTCCGGTACCCGGATATACCGGGCCAGGATCTCGTCGTCGATGAGCCGCTGCATTTTTATCGGGATGGCCAGTTCCCCCAGGGTAGAAAGGGCCAGGGCAACAATCATAACAAAACACAGCATGCGGTAGGGTTTTATATAGCCCATGATCCGCCGCACCAGGGCGCCGTCGTAACCCTTTACCACCTCATCGGTTTCAAAATAATCAGCCATGAACGTCCCCCTCAAGCCTTTGCAGCTCCGCCATCCGTGCGTAGAAGCCGCCCTTGTCAAGCAATTCCCGGGGAGCGCCGCATTCTGCTATCCGGCCCTGGTCCAGCACCACTACTAAGTCCGTATAGGCAAGGGTGGAAACCCGGTGGGAAACAATCACCGCCGTCCGTTTCTGCTCCTCCAGCAGTCCCCGGAGTATCCGCTTCTCCGTTTCCGCGTCCACGGCGGAAAGGGAATCATCCAGGATAAGACATTCCGTGTCCATGACGAAGGCCCGGGCAATGGCGGTCCGCTGTTTTTGCCCCCCGGAAAGGGTAAGCCCCCGCTCACCGATGGTGGTGTCCCAGCCCTCTTTAAAGGCCGCCAGGTCCCGGTCCAGGGCTGCACGTTCCGCGCCCTCTTTGATACCGGATTCATCGGGGGTCTCCAGGCCGTAGGCGATATTGTTCCGGATGGAATCCGAAAAGAGGTAGCTGTCCTGGGGGGTTACCGCAAACAGGGAGCGCAGTGTTTCCAGGTCCCAGTCCCGCACATCCACGCCGCGCACAAACACGGCGCCGGGGGGCGGGTCCACCATACGGGTCAGGGTCTTGAGCAGGGTGGACTTGCCGGAACCGGTGCGGCCCAGGATGCCCACCCAGGCGCCCCGGGGGATGTTCACGGAAATATTCTCCAGCACCTGTTTGTCACCATAGGCAAAGCTCAGGTTCCGTATCTCAATTTCGTTTTCAGGTTCTCCCGGCGGCGGGTGTACCGCCTGCGCGGGGGAAACAATGGAGGGTGTTGTGTTCAGCACCGTGTTCACCCGGCCCAAGCTCACGGCGCCCCGTTGGATCAGGTTCACCATGAACCCCGCGCCCATGAGGGGCCAGATAAGCATTTGAAAATAGCTGAAGAGGGCCACCAGTTCGCCGGGACTCATAAGGCCCTCCACCACCCGGCGTCCGCCCACCAGGAGGAGGATCAGGGAGGTGAGGCCCGAAAGGAAGGTGATGAGGGGGAAGAACACCCCGAAGGTTTTGACCAGGACCATGTTGGCATCCCGGTAATCATCGTTGGTATCCGCAAACTTTTTGATGAACCACCATTCCTTTACGAAGGATTTGACCACCCGGATACCCGAAAAGGTTTCCTGGACCGCATCACTCATGGCGGAGTAGGTTTCCTGCGCCTTTTGAAACTGTTTCCCTACCTTATGCCCAAAGAGGAGTATCAGCACCGTGATGGGCAAGAGGGGGATCACTGCGAAGGCTGCGGTCGAAGCGTCCTGGATAAAAATAATCACCAGGATTGCTGCGGCAAGGACCGTGCCGTCCACCAGGGCCACCAGCCCCATGCCGATGGCATTCCGCACCGCCCCCACATCGTTGGTGGAACGGGCCATAAGGTCCCCGATTTTGTTTTCCTGGTAGAAATCGTAGGATAGGACAAGGAGGTGATCGAACAGCCTGCCCCGGAGCTCCTTTTCTATACGCCGGGATGAACCGTGGATAAAATACCGCCAGAGGAAACGTCCCGCGCCGACGAGCAGCATGGCGCCGGCCATACCAAGGCAGAGGAGGAAAATACGATAGAGAGCTCCGTTACTACTATTAATACTTCCCAGGGAAATCAGGTCCACCGCCTGGCGCACAAACTGGGGGATCAGTACCTGGGCGCCGTCCACCAGGAGCAGGCAGAGGAAGCCCAGGATATATTGCCTCCGGTACCGGACAAGGTAGGGCAGAATAGTTTTGTATTCTTTTAGTGCCGTCATTTTTTCTTTAGGTCCGCTTCAAATCTGGTAACCCAGCTATTCTGTTTCTTCTTGATCTGCTCCTCCTCCTCCCGGTCACCCAGAACAAGGGAGAACCGGCGAAGGGCCGAAAGGTAAACAATTGCCAGCTTGAGGTCATCAATGTTCCTGGTGGACAGTTCGTACTTTTCCCGGTACCGGTCCGCCGCCTGGGAGAGCAGTTTTTTGGTCAGCCGCAAATGGTACATGGTGGGTTCATAGTCCGGGGAGCGGGGGTCCGTATTGGCCACCGCTGTTTTCAAATCCAAAACATTCTTCGCCACCGTTGCAAACCGCCCCTCAAGTTCCACGAAGGACCACTTCCACTTGGAATTCTCCCCAAAGGCATCTTCCAGCAGATGGATGGTAAGCCCCATCTTGCGGATAATCCGGTACCGATCCGCGGCGCTCAGGGCGGCAATCCCGGCGAGCCTGCCCTCGTAATCCGCAAAGGGGACGTCCACATAATTACTCACCACCCCTTCCATGTAGGTAATCGCCTTTACCACCGATTTTCTGGCGTCATTGAGGACGTCATCGTCCTTGGTTCTGGTGATGGCTTCGGAAACCCCGTACAAAACAATATAGTTGGACGTAAGGTTGAGCATATCCTCCGCAAGGCCCACCAGCTTCATGGCCGCTTCGTCAATGTTCTGATGAAGCTGGGCTACGGTTTCCTTTTCCCGTTTCAGGATATCCTCAATGGCCTCGCGAAAACCACTTGTCCGTTCCAGATACCGGCTTTGCTCATGAGAAGTTTTCGCCATTGTTCCCCCTTACTTATATTTTCCCAGCAGTTCATCCGCATGGGCCAGCGCCGCCGCGCCCCCGGCATCCCCCGCCAGCATCCGGGCAATTTCCCCCCGGCGCGTAGCACCGGCAAGCACGGAAATAACGGTAGTGGTCCTGCCGCCCCCGGTCTTCTTTTCAACCCTCAAATGATTATCCGCCCGCACCGCGATACTGGCAAGGTGGGTCACGCAGAAGATCTGCTTAATCCCGCCAATCTTTTTCAGGTAGTCCCCCACCGCCAGGGCAACCTCCCCCCCCAATACCGGTATCGATCTCGTCAAACACCAGGGTTTCCTGGGTGTCCGCCCCGGAAAGTATCGTTTTTATGGCCAGCATCACCCGGGAAAGTTCCCCCCCGGAGGCAATGCGGGACAGATCCTTCAAGGGCTCCCCGGCATTGGCGGAGATGAGGAACTCCGCATCCTCCGCGCCCCAGGGACCGATTGTCCGCTGCCCTTCCGCCTGCCCCCGGGGATTTAAGGCCACGGCAAACCGGGCGTTGGGCATGCCCAGGCTTTTGAGGATGGCGCTTATCCGTTCTCCCAGCCTGGCCGCCCCGTCCCGTCGCTTTGCGCTCAGGGCTGCGGCCCGGCCCACCAGGTCCTTCTCCAAAAGGGCGATCTCCGCGCCCAGCCTGTCCCGATTTTCCCCGGCGTTGGAAAGGGCGTCAATCTCCGCCTCCGCTTCGACCTTATAGGCGAGTATGGCATCCTCATCGGCAAGCTTCCCGTACTTCTTCCGCAGCCGGTACAACAAAGCCAACCGTTCCTCCACCTCCTCCAGCCGCCCCGGTTCGTAACGGAGGGCGTCCCGGTAGGCCCGGACCTCCTCCGCCATATCCTCCGCCTCGTAGTACAAATCCGCCATCCGCTGCTGCTTGGCCGCAAGGTCCCCGTCAATGGCCGCCGCGTTCTCCAGGGCTGCTTTGATACGCCTGCTCAGGGACAACACCGACGGCTCATCCTCAAACAGGGCGGCAGCAGCGGCATTGGTATAGCCCGCCAGCTTTTCGAAGGATGCCAGCCGCTTGGATTCCATTTCTAGAACACGGCTCTCCCCGCTTTTAACCGCAGCCGCATCAATCTCTTCTATAGAATAGCGGAGTATCTCCAACCGGGCATCCCGGTCCCGCTCATTGGCGGAGGATGTTACCAGGATCTTCTTCTTTTCCGCCAGGTTCATGAATAAGCGGTTGAACTGGGCGGCCTCCTCCTCAATCCCAGCGAAGCGGTCCAGGTATTTCCGGTGGGCCTCCTTGTGCAGCAGGGATTCGTGGGAGTGCTGGCCGTGGAGGTCAAAGAGAAGCCCCATACAGTGCTCCAGGTCGGTCCGGCTCACCGGCACATCCTGTATATATATCGAAGAGCGCCCGGATGTTTTGATATTCCGCCGGACGATGATACGCCGGTCCTCAATGGCAATATCCTTGCCCAGAAGCCAGTCCAGCACATCCCGGTTATCCGGCAAGATGGACACCACCGCAGACACCGACGCCTCATCGCTCCCGGTACGGATCACGGCAATGTCCGCCTTTGCCCCCAGAAGAAAACTGAGCGCCCCGACGATGATGGACTTTCCCGCGCCGGTTTCCCCGGTGAGGATATTCAGGCCCCCCTCAAAGGAAACCGAAAGGGTATCCACCAGCGCGTAGTTCCTGACATTGAGTTCCTCAAGCATGGGGTCCCCCGCCAAGGGTCAACCTGCCCCCGGACCAGTTGAGCTTGGTACGCAGGGCATTGTAAAACCCCTCCCGGTCCGAGGCAACAAGCAGGGCGTCCCGGGGGGCCCGGCGTATATAAATCTTATCCCGGGGTTCCAGGGACTCCGCCACTTGCCCGTCCAGGGTAAGGATGATGCCGCTCCGCTGTTCGCTTTCCAGTTCCACAATCACTGTTTCGTGGGCGGGGACCACCATAGGGCGGTTGGACAGGGTAAAGGGGCAGACCGGGTTGATGATCACCGCCGCCAGTTCCGGGTCCAGGATGGGTCCCCCGGCGGCTACCGAGTAGGCGGTGGAGCCCGTGGGGGTAGCTACGATAAGCCCGTCGGACCGGTAATGCCC
>BNUX01000031.1 GCA_025997675.1 Spirochaetia bacterium
CCCCCCCCCCCAGCAAGTAGCCTTCACTTACTAGATCAGCGTATCGGGGGCCGCCCATGAGCCGGTCCTATAAGCTCCTTCGCACAATCTACCGGGCCGCAGGGGAAATCCATGCCGAGCTTGTCGGCTCCGACTATAAACGGAAACACTGTGAGATGGCCCTGGCTAAACGGTTCAGCGGCGGGCGCTTCGGCTGTGAGCAGCACGTTTCCCTGCCCTGCGTCGTTCCGGAAGCCGAATGGAAGTCTGTTTTCCCCAGGCCGGAACGTATCAACGCGGACTTTGCCTTTTTAAACCGACACATCTTAGTCAGGATTGTGTTCTATAAACAGCATATTCCGGAAGGAGCCTGCCGCGACCTCTGGCGGCGTATGTACGCCGCCGACATTCCCCTGGGACTCATCATCAACTTTGGCAACCCGGTCTTTGAATACCGCCGGGTGATGTATAGCCGGCGCCTGGCACAGTGGCGGGCGGAACGCCGTTTGGGGTTGAGCTCCCCGGCGGCTTTATCAAAGAAAAAAGGCCGGGTAACGGCTTTTTTATACACTTCCGAAAAACAGCCCTTGGCTGAGGAAGTTTATACCCGCCTGTATAGGTAGGTAATTTCAAAGCGTGATTCCTGACCCGCGTAGAAGCGGCGGGGATCACTAAATAAAGGAGAAACCATGAAGCGAATTAATCATGGTCTCATAGTAGGTCTTGCCGTACTCCTTTTGGCGGCAGTATCTTTCGTTGGATGCGAAAACGTCGAAGGCACTATAGGCCCCGCAGGCGCGGATGGTGCCAAAGGTGACGCAGGTGACTCAGTCAAAGGTAATCCGGGTAAGGATTATGTACCCCCGGCTTTTGCACCCCCTGCGAGTGTGCCGGTAGCAGCTACGTGGACATTGGCGGAGTACTACCTGGTCGCAAAAAATCTGCCTGCGGTGGTTTATAGTGGCGCTGCGGAAGGCACTATTGCTAACAGGTACATACCTGCGGGCAAGACGGTTTACTTGGCCGCCGGTACGCTTGCGGGGATAATTACCCTTGCAGATACTGCCCACTTAGTCGTCTACGGCGGCGCTGTTGTTGTTCCTGGCGCCGCTACAATAGGAATTCTTGGCGAAGCTACCGACCCTACAACAGTCGGTAAAATCACTGTAGAGACAGGCGGTAGTATTACTACAGACTCTGCCAGTGCTAATGCTGTTTCGGTAAAGGAGATCGTGTTGAATGGCGGTAACCTCACTATTACTGAGCCAGCAGTGGCTGACCAGGTTAAGACAAAGACGCTAACCGTTAGATCCGGTGCAAAGGTGGATGTTGCACTCTCAACGGGTGCCGGGACACTTGTTGCTACAACCATTAACGTAACGGATGGTACTCTGATAGGTCCTACCGCAACAGCCCGCTTAACGGGCGGAACCAAGGCTGTCACCTACACCACCTTAACAGGAACTGCCGCTTCGACTTTCGAGTCAGCAGTTAACAATGCCGCCGGTGTCCTCCTTTTTGAGGCTGATGTTCCTGATGTTTATACGGCAGGCTTCGGCACGGTAAAATCGACGGGCGCCACAGCTCCATTGATTGGTATTTTTAATGTCCCGGTAAATAGGTCCTTTGTTATCGCCGGAGCGGCAGTGACCCCAGTGGGGTCGGGCGTCGATGCAGAGCTGGCGTTTACCGGCTCCGGGGACGTGTTCGTTACCGGAAGCTATACGGTAAACAGCAATGCCGGGACGAACCAAGCTTTTTCGGCTATCTTGAGCCTTAATGGCCCGACACTTTATGCGGGTTCGATAAGGGTGAAGGCCTCTGTCCCGGGCACCGTGGGGAAGTTTGCCGTACTAAACGCGAACACTAGCGCGCCCAAAGCGACGTTTGCTCCCGGAAAACTTACCATGGGTAAAGAAAGCAGTGGCGCGGCTACAAATACAACACTTAATGGGCTTACCATTACCTTCAAGAAAGGCGCTACGGGTGTTGGTGAGTCGGCGGCTCTGCTCAATAATACAGCATCAACAGGAACAGAACGTGTTGTCTTTGAAGAAGGCTCTATAGTGATTACTAACGTACTTGGTACCGGCCTTCCAATTGCTGCTCCTATTGGTAGCGCTGCTGCGGGTTCATACAAACCCGATTCTACTACAGCCACCTGGACGAAAGTAACCCCCTAACCCCCCCTCATGCGGCGGCATACATAGCCGCCGCATGACCCGGTGGCCGGCATCATCCGGCCGGGGGGAGTTTATACCCGCCTGTATAGGCAGGTAATTTCAAAACGTGATTCCTGACCCGCATTCAAGCGGCGGGAAACACAACGTAAAGGAGAATCCATGAAGCAATTTAATCATGGCCTCATTGCAGGTCTTGCCGCACTCCTTCTGGCGGCAATATTCTTCGTTGGGTGCGAAAGCCCCACCGATGGTCTCCCTGGCCCGGATGGCGCCAAAGGCGCCAAAGGTGACCCAACCACCGGTAATCCGGGGCAGGACTTTACCCCCCCGTCTTTCGCACCCCCCGAGGGTACGCCGGTAGCAGCCACCTGGACAGAAGCGGAGTACTACCTGATCGCGAAAGGTCTGTCCGCGGTGGTTTATAATGGCGGTGCTACGGATGGTGCGCCTAACAGGTTCATACCTGCGGGCAAGACGGTTTACGTGAGCACCGTTGCGCTTGCAGGGAAAATAACCCTTGCAAATACTGCCCACTTAGTCGTCTACGGCGCTCTTACTTTTAATGGCGGCTCAATTGGTGGCGATAATGCTACCAACCCTGAAAACGACGGTAAAGTCACGGTAAAGAGCGGTAGTATTACTACGGGCCTCGCTAATCAGGTTGTGGTAAAACAGATTGTGCTGGATGGCGGAGACCTCGTTGTTGGTCATGCAACAAACGCTCCTCAGGTTAAGGTAGGTACAGGTAAGATAACCGTTAACCCCGGCGCAGCGCTGTCTGTTGCAGCCGCAACGGGAGCCGGGACACTTGTTGGTGACGTTGACGTAAAGGGCGGTACCCTGTTAGCTCCTACCGGTGCAGCCACCATCTTCGCTGGCACAAAGGCTATTGACGGCGCCGTAACAGGAACTTCCGCTTCGACTTACTCGTCAGCCGCTACTGCTGTAACCAACGCCCTTTCTCCTGCTGAAGTTACCGCCGCTTATAACGCAAACTTCGGTATAGTGGCCTCAACAGGTAATGCTGAATTGGTTGGTACTTACGATGTTCCGCTCAACAAGGTCTTTGTTATCGCTGGTACTTCAACGACAACCGCAGCAGCAACGACTCCGGGAACAATTCTTGCGTTTACCGGCGGCGGTGACGTGCTCGTTACTAAAAGTTATGCGGTAACAGGTGAGGGCACCTCTAACTACATTGCAACATTGAGCATCAATGGCCCGACACTTTATGCGGGTTCTGTGCGGGTTGCTGCTTCTGTTTCCGGAACCCCAGGAAAATTAGTAGTAAACAATAAGAGTTCCGGAACCGACTCTGTCGTTGCAACGTTTACTCCTGGAGATCTTAGCCTTTCAAATGTGGGCAGTGGACTTGTTACAGCAGCAGTGCTTGATGGACTTACCATTACCTTCAAGAAAGGCGCTACGGCTCTTGGTATATCAACGGCTATGCTCAATAATACAGTATCAACAGGGAGAGAACGTATTGTCTTTGAAGAAAACTCTATAATGGGCACTACCATACTTGGTACCGGCCTTCCGACTGCTGGTCAGGCTGTTACTTCTGCTCAGGCAGGATCATACAAACCCGATTCTACTACAGCAACCTGGGTAAAAGAAACCCCATAACCAATACCCGCCGGCGGTATTCATAGCCGGCATTGGATAACAGGGCGGGGGCGCAGGCTCCCGCTCTGTTAACCCTGCGGTATAAACGCGGCAGCCACGTGGCTGTGCGGATGCCGCCGCGCCGGTATGCCGGTACCCCCCGTAGAGGCCACGGTCCCCCCCGTAGAGGCTACGGTCCCCCCCGTGGAGGCTACGGTCCCCCCCGTGGAGGCTACGGTCCCCCCCGTAGAGGCTACGGTCCCCCCCGTGGAGGCTACGGTCCCCCCCGTAGAGGCTACGGTCCCCCCCGCAGAGGCTACGGTCCCCACCGTAGAACCGTCTACCGCACTAGGACATAAGAATTCGGGCTACCAGCCATTACTGAGCAAGTATGCGCCGGCCGGACTAAAGTCGTGGATCTTCTTGTTCCGAAAAATCGATAGGCGAATGTGTGGAAGGTAAACGAAAGGACATCACTGTTTTTCCCCGATCATTAGACAGGGCAAAATCGCCACGTGTTATAATATTCATACCGATAATGATTTCAAACTCTCCGGATGGGATGATTTCTGCCGCTATCACGTTTTTGGCCTTTGTATTATCCGGGAAAAGTAAGTCTATCAGATACACATTTGCAGGCTTGCTCCCGTGGGCGCTGGTTAGATCAAGGGATGCAATACCAATAAGGTCTAAAGCGTTAGCGAGTTTTTCACTAACACAGCAACCGGTTGAACCGGTGTCCCACATTGCCCGAACTTCAAGCGGTTTAAGGGGTAAACCGCGGGGAATACAAAACTCTTCTGCGTGTTGGATGGTTAACCGGGTTATTACTCTTGTTAATAAACGATCAGCCTTATAGGTTATGGCTAATGTGTCCATGCAGGAACCACCCTATAATCAATATCAGTGACGGACATATCCGGTTCACCTATGGGTCTGCACTTTCGTACGGCAAAGGTACCGGCTTCGATATGTTCCCGCGCCATTTCGTTGAGGGCTTCCATCAACTTATTATAATACCCCAAAACAGTGTTGCCCTGAATTACCACATAATCGCCAAGATGATCCTTTATGATTTCTTCCTGGTGGGCCTTATAAAAGAAATACTCATCCATAAGCATAGACACCTCTCCCTTACAGTATACCCGCAAAGGCCGCTTCGGGCAATGTGCCGGAGCCCAAACGGTGACAGGCGCCGAATTTATCTTCTATATAATGCCCCTTGCGGCCCAAATTCGCCCCCATTTTCGCAAAAAAAGAGATTGACAGTTTCCCCGATTGGGTCTATATTGATAAAAATTGGACGATACGAGTAGGGGTAATAGGTGGGTATGGTGAGCGGAACGGCGAAAGAGACGACTGGACCCCAGGGAACCCCCGGCCAATTGACCGCCACCCCCCTGGCCCATTACCAGGACCTTTACCAGGCGCTGAACCCCCAGGAGATTGCGGACCGTTGCGGCCTTACCTTTGAGGAAACCAGTGAAGGGGCGGGCTTTTTCCTCCTGCGCTTTATGGGCACGGAATACCGGGCGGCCTTTCCGGTGTTTGAGCTTCGTAGCCTCCAAGGCGACCTTGTTACAGACCCCTACGAGAAGATCCTCATTAACCGCTACCTCTGCGAGGGGACCTGCGTTAAGAGCCGGGGCAGGCAGCTTTCGTACGACGAAACCCCCTCGGGGCCGCTGTACTACCGCAACTTTGAGGGCCGCTGCCTCAAACGGGCGGCTTTTACCTTTGGGAACGACGTTGCCGGTTTCCGGCGGATTGTGGAAAGCGTCCCCGGCCTTCGCTTTGAGGCCCTGGACAAGGGGGATGCGGGCTATCGTTTTGAACTATTAAGTGGGTTTTATATGAGTTTGCTGATCTGGGCCGGGGACGAGGAGTTTCCTCCCTCTGCCCAGATGCTTTTTGATGATAATTTTGTCTTTGCCTTCACCGCGGAGGATTTGGCGGTGGTGGGCGAAGTCGTGATAAGGAGGCTCAAGGCGTTGAATCGGAAATTATAGATAATTTTTTATCTATTTCGCGATATTTATAAATATTCTTGTTTACAAATATTGGGAACCCAGGTATACTGTCCTATAGACAATCACCTTATATTGAGTGAGGAGGCTTATTTTGACAAAATTGGAAAATTTTACGACCATTGAGGAAATGGAAGCGGTAACCGCGAAGCTGCGGGAACAGGCGACCTTTGTTCATGCCGAAACCTACGAGGACCGGGTAAAGAAACAGACCCCCCATTGTAAGTTCGGCGAGGACGGGATCTGCTGTAAGAACTGCTCCATGGGACCCTGCCGTATCTCGGCAAAGGCTTCTAAGGGTATTTGCGGCGCCGACGCCCATGCCATAGCAGCCCGGAACTACCTCCGCACCATTGCGGCGGGTACCGCGTCCCACTCGGATCACGCCCGTGAGATCCTTCATGTGCTCCACAGTACGAGCCGTGACGGAAATTACCAGGTGCGGGATGAACAAAAGCTGCTCAGGCTGGCCAAAGAATACGGTGTCGCCACCGACGGCCGGGACATCTACGATGTGGCCCATGAAGTCGCCGAAGTGGGGCTCATGGAATTCGGGAAGCCCTTCGGTACCCAGCGTTTTCTCAAGCGCGCCACCGAGGAACGGCAGAAGGTATGGAAGGAGCAGGACCTTGAGCCCCGGGCCATTGACCGGGAAATCGCCACCGCCATGCACATGACCCATATGGGTAATACCGCCATGCCGGAAGCCTTGATTCGCCAGGGCATACGCGCCGGTCTTTCCAACGGCTGGGGCGGCTCCATGCTGGGTACGGAAATCACCGACATCCTGTTCGGTACCCCCACGGTCTGGACCACCGAAGGAAACCTGGGTGTTCTGGAAAAGGACTATGTCAACCTCGTGGTTCATGGTCACGACCCGGCCTTCTCGGAAATGGTGGTAACCGCCGCCGAGTTGAAAGAGATGACCGACTATGCCAAGACCAAGGGCGCCAAGGGCATCAATATCGTGGGCCTCTGCTGTACGGCCAACGAAATTGCCATGCGTCACGGTGTCCGGATGGCGGGTAACTTCCTCCAGCAGGAAAACGTGGTTCTCACCGGTGTGGTGGAAATGATGTGCGTGGACGTACAGTGTATCTTCCCCGCCCTTCCCTCCCTCACCGATTGCTTCCATACGAAGTTTGTCACCAGTTCCCCCATCGCCCGGATTCCCGGATCGATCTACATCGAATTCAAGCCCGAGACAGCGATGGCACAGGCCAAAGAAATCGTCAAGATGGCCGTTGACAACTACCAGAACCGGGATGAAAAAAAGGTTTATATCCCCGATACCAAGCAGAAGGCCACCGTTGGCTATCCCTGCGAGCAGATCGTCAAGCACCTGGATACCATCACCAACAGCCATGTTGATGAACTGGGCTCCTATCGCCCGGCGGTTGACGCCATCAAAGCCGGTGTTCTCCGGGGCGCGGTGGGTATCGTCGGTTGTAACAACCCCCGGGTACGCCCGGACTTCTCCCACCTGGAAATCATGAAAGAACTGCTGAAAAACGACGTTCTTATCGTGGCCACCGGATGCGCCGCCCAGTTGGCGACCAAGGCCGGACTGCTCCAGAAGGAAGCCAAGTGGGTCTGCGGCGACGGCCTTCGCCGGGTCTGCGACTTGCTTGATATTCCGCCGATCCTCCACATGGGCGCCTGCGTCGACATCAGCCGCATTCTGCTCCTGGTTACCGGCATCGCCAAGGATTGGGGGGTGAATACCACCCAGCTTCCCATTGTAGGCTGCGCGCCTGAGTGGATGAGCGAGAAAGCGGTATCCATCGCCAACTACGTTGTAGGCAGCGGTATTGACGTCTATCTGGGTATCGAGCCCCAGGTCAAGGGCAGCACCGAGATGATGGAATGGATCACCGAGGGTACCCGGAAGATCGTGGGCGCGGGATACATTATCAACACCGATCCTATGGGGCTGGTTAAGTCAATCCTGGACGGGATTGAGAAGAAACGGGACGCGTTGGGTATCTGATGAAAATAGCAATCACCGGAAAGGGGGGTGTCGGGAAAACCACCCTGGCTGCGATACTGGCGCGGCTGTATGCCGCCGAGGGCCGGAAGGTCCTGGCGGTGGATGTAGACCCCGATGCCAACCTGGGCTTAGCCCTTGGGTTTACCGAAGCGGAGGTGGAGGCTATCACCCCTATCTCCAAAATGAGTGACCTGATTGCCGAGCGGACAGGCTCGAACAAGGAAAACTTTGGGAAGTTCTTTAAGATCAACCCCAAGGTGGACGACATTCCTGAACTGTTCGCGAAGGAAAAAAACGGGGTTAAGTTTCTGGTGATGGGCACCGTAGAAACCGGCGGGGCCGGTTGCGTGTGCCCTGAACATGTGGTGGTCAAGCGGCTCATCTCGCACCTGGTAGTCGCCAGGGACGAGGCGGTCATCATGGATATGGAGGCCGGGCTTGAACACCTGGGCCGGGGCACCGCCGAAATGGTGGACCGGTTTATGGTGGTCATTGAGCCGGGAGAGCGAAGTATCCAGACCTATCACAAGGTCAAATCCCTGGCGGCTGACCTGGGGGTTAAGGCGGTAAGCGTGGTGGCCAGTAAGGTCCGCGGCGCGGTGGACGAGGATTACCTCAAAAGCCGTATACCGCCGGAAGACCTGTTCGGGTTCATCAGCTACAACGAGGAGATTATCGAGGCCGATCGCCGGGGCGTATCACCCTACGAAACCAGCGAAAAGGCACGGAACGAGATCATGAAGATCAAAGGGCGCATTGACGCTGCGTATGACGCGGCGGCTCTGGCGGCACATAAATCCTGAAGGAGAGGTGCTTAGTATGAAGAAATTATTTAACCGGGTTTTTGACGGCTCCGACGAAATGTTCGCGATTGCCGAAAAAACACTCAATGAAACGGTGAAGGAACTGGGGGAGGCGACGCCGGTGGCTATGCCGAACACGGCGTACTTCCTCGCCAGTCATCTTGCCTACCTGAGCAAGAAGATTACCACCCTGGGCGAACTGAAAGCCGCCTGGGAAGAAACAAAAGCGAACTGGAAACCCCACGATCCGCGCCTGGCCGATGTCTTTAAGTGCGGCTTCGGTACGGTTCTGGCCGGCGAAGTGGTGGAAGCCTGTAAGTACGCCAAAAGCCCCACCCCCTACGGTGAGGGCGACAACCGCGAGTACTGGGGCCACATGAGCGACGCCGAAGTGCGTGAGCTTGGTGTACCGCTGGTAACCGGGGACATTCCCGGGTTCGTGGTCATCATCGGCCCCGCCCCCTCGGACGAGGAAGCGGCTGAGCTGATCAAGGGATACCAGTCCCGGGCCATCTTTGTGTTCCTCATCGGGGGAATCATCGACCAGGCTAAGCGGCAGAAGTTGAACATGAACTTCTCCGTCCGGGTTGTCCCGGTTGGGCCGGAACTCTGGCACGTTGCCCATATCATCTCCGTGGTAAACCGGGCCGCCATGATCTTCGGTAACGTACAGCCTGGGGACCGGGATGAGTTTGATGACTATACCTTCAAGCGTATCCGGGCCTTTGTAAACGCCTTTGATCCCGTGCCGGATCTCACCGTAGCTTACGGCGGCGGCGCTATTGCCATGGGCTTCCCGGTTATCACCAACTCCGTCAAGGACGTAATGGTGGTGCCGAAGAGCCTTATCATCAGGGAAGACACCAAGGACTGGATCGAAACCTCCCTGGAAGCCCGTGATATCAAGCTTAAGATTACCAAGGTTGACATCCCCGTGTCCTTTTCCACCGCCTTTGAAGGTGAAATCATCCGCCGGCCGGACATGTTTGTGGCCTTCAACGGTACCAAACTGCCCTGTTTGGAATGGGTTACCACCAAGGAAGCCAAGGACATCGAAGACCACAAGATCGAAGTTATCGGGCCGGATATTGACACCATTAAGGAAGGCTCGGACTCTCAGATCGCGTTTGTTGTCGAGGTTGCCGGGAAGGCCATGCAGAAGGACTTCGAGCCTGTGTTTGAACGCCGTCTGCACCACTACTTCAACTACGCCGAAGGTATCATGCACACCGGCCAGCGGGATCTTATTCTCGTCCGGGTCAGCAAGGCTACCATTGCCGCGGGCTTCCGCGCCAAGCACTTCGGGGAAATCCTCTATGCCAAGCTCAAGGGCGAATTTGAGGCCATCATCGACAAGGTGCAGGTAAAGATCTATACGAAGACTGAAGACTGCGAACGGCTGAAGAAAGAGGTCAACAAGGTCTACGAGCAGCGGGATGACCGGCTCAAGTCCCTTACGGACGACAATGTGGAAGTGTTCTACAACTGCATCCTCTGCCAGTCATTCTCCCCCGCCCACGTCTGCGTTGTTACCCCGGAACGGCTGGGTCTCTGCGGCGCGGTCTCCTGGCTTGACGCCAAGGCCACCAACGAGATTGACCCCAACGGCTCCTGCCAGATCGTTACCAAAGAACGGGTGATTGATGAAAAGCTCGGTGTCTGGGAAGACGTCAACGAAGCGGTACAGCAAGCCTCCCACGGCGCCCTCCAGGCGGTTACCCTCTATTCCATTATGCAGGACCCCATGACCAGCTGCGGCTGTTTCGAGTGTATCTGCGGACTTGAGGCAACTACCAATGGTGTGGTTATTGTGAACCGGGAACACCAGGGCAAGACCCCGGTAGGCATGTCCTTCTCGGAACTGGCCTCCATGACCGGCGGCGGTGTTCAGACACCGGGCTTCATGGGACACGGGAAGCAGTTCATCAGCTCCAAGAAGTTTATGGCAGCCGAAGGCGGCCCCGCGCGTATCGTGTGGATGCCCAAGGCTCTCAAGGACTTGGTGGGACCAAAGCTTAATGCAACGGCAAAAGAACTCTACGGGATCGACAACTTTGTTGAGATGATCGCCGACGAGACGGTTACCGAGGAAGAACCGGAAAAACTGGTGGAATTCCTGAATGGGAAAGGCCACCCGGTACTGAAACTTGAACCCCTGATGTAATCAGGTCAAAGAGATAGGGCAAGGCGGGACATACCCGCCTTGCTCTGTTATTATTTTTTCCTAAAGAGGAGAGTGTTATGGCATTTAAACGCGTTCCGCAAAAATTCCCGTCGTCGATCAAAGAGGTAAAGATCGGCGCCGGGGACAAAGCTGTTACATTTGGGGGGCAAAGTGTACTCCCGTTCTACAGCTTTGACGAGAAGATCAAGAATCCTCCCCTGGTGGGTGTGGAGGTTTCCGACCTGGGCCCGAACCGGGATCTGCCTGAATTAGGCAAGTTTTATGAAGGGGCAAAGACCATCGCCGAAGTGGCGAAAAAGGCCGCCACGATTCCCGGCGCCAGCTTTGTTGCCCTCTCGCTGGAAAGCGCCGACCCCAACGGAGCGGACAAGTCTATAGAAGACTGCGTGAAGCTCGCGAAGGAAGTGGCGGATGCGGTGGGCGGATTCCCCCTGGTAATCCAAGGCAGCAAGAACGTTGAAAAAGACGGTGATCTCTTAGTAAAGGTTGCCGAAGCGCTGTCCGGAAAGAACGTGCTTCTCATGTCCGCCAAGGAAGATAACCACAAGAAGATCGCCGTTGGCGCGGTTCAGGCCTACGGGCAGAATGTCGCTGCGGAATCTGCGGTAGATATCAACCTGGCCAAGCAGCTGAACGTATTGATCATCCAGATGGGGATCAAACACGAAAACATTGTCATGAACACCGGGTCCGCTTCTGCGGGCTATGGGTTTGAGTATGTAGTTTCAACCATGGAACGGATCAAGCTGGCCGCCCTGACCCAGAACGATGACAAGCTCCAGGTACCCATCATCACCCCGGTGAGTGAGCAGACCTGGAACGTTGGCGAATCCTTCAAGAGCGAAGCGGAAGCGCCCAAAGGTTGGGGTCCCCAGGAACAGCGGGGTATCGCCATGGAAATTGCTACGGCCTCTGCGGTGTTAGCCGCCGGCACTGATGCTGTCATTCTGCGCCATCCCGCATCGGTTGCCGCAGTATCAAAACTTATTGCGGCGCTGGTATAAGGAGGAAAGAATGGCTTTGAAAGGAATGGACATATTTAAATTATTGCCCAAATCAAACTGCAAAAAGTGCGGTAACCCCACTTGTATGGCCTTCGCGATGAAGGTTGCTGCGGGTGGGATCACCATCGACAAGTGTCCGGACATCTCTGCGGACGCACTGGCCGCCTTGAGCGAGGCTTCGGCCCCCCCCATGAAGAAGCTTGCCTTTGGCAAGGATCTCCAGCTCGGCGGCGAGACCGTGCTCTTCCGGCACGACAAGACCTTTGTATCCAAGAGCCTCTACTCGGTGTCGGTTTCCGCCGCCGACGTGGATGCGAAACTGCCCGGAATCCAGCTCATTGACTACGACCGTATCGGCGAGCAGATGAGGGTGGATGTGATCAACGTAGAATTTTCAGGGGATTCCGGCAAGTTTGTTGAAGCGGCGAAGAAAGCCCAGGGCGCAGGCCGGGCCGGCATCATCCTGGAAGTGACCGATGCGGCTGCCGCGAAAGCCGCCCTTGATGCGGTGAAGGCCGACAAGCCCATCCTCAACGGCGCCAACGCCGGTAACTGGGAAGCCTTTAACAAGCTTGCTACCGAAGCCGGTGTTATCCTTGGTGTCGGCGGAAAGAACCTGGACGAAATCTACGACACGGTTCTGAAACTGGAGGGCGCCGGGAACAAGAACCTGGTGGTTGATGTGACCGCCGGTTCCATTAAAGAGTCCTTTGCCAACGCGGTGGAACTCCGCCGGGCAGCCCTGAAAGACAATGACCGCAGTTCCGGCTATCCCAGCATCGTGAACCTCCACAAGCTGGCCCCGAATGACGAGAATCTGCAGGTCGCGCTTGCCTCGTTGTTCACCCTGAAATACGGTTCGATCATCATCCTGAGCACCATAAGCTATGCCACGGCGCTGCCCCTGTACGGCCTGCGGCAGAATGTCTTCACCGACCCCCAGAAGCCCATGAAGATGGAGCCGAAGATCTACCCGGTCAACGGCGCGGACGAAAATGCCATCGTGGCCCTCACCGTGGACTTTGCCCTGTCCTACTTCGTTATCAACGGCGAACTGGAACGGAGCGGGGTGCCGGTAAACCTGGTGGTTGCCGATGCCGGCGGGTATTCGGTATTGACCTCCTGGGCGGCGGGAAAATTCTCCGCCGGTACCATTTCCAAGTTCTTTAAGGAAGCGGGTATTGAAGGCAAGGTGAAGAGCCGCAACCTCCTTATCCCCGGCAAGGTAGCCGTCCTGAAGGGTGAACTGGAAGAGAATCTGCCGGGCTGGAAGATCCTGGTAGGCCCCAACGAAGCCGCCGGTGTTGTAAAGTGGCTCAAGGACTTTAAGGGTTAATTGTTGATTTTTGATTGAAGGCCCCGCTGCACTGCGGCGGGGTTTTTGATGTCCCTGTAACGGGGCGTCGGATACCTTGTAGGTATCGTAAAACTTTTTTGAGGAGCATGTATGGGTAAATTTATCGTTATTGGTGAGCGTATTCACTGTATCTCCCCGGCTATCAAAGCGGCCATGGAGAATAAAGATCCGGAACCGATTAAGAAGCGGGCGAAGGAACAACTTGATGCGGGGGCCACCTACCTGGACCTGAACATCGGGCCGGCGGAAAAGGGCGGCGAGGAACTGATGCAGTGGGGCGTAAAGCTTCTGCAGGAAAACTTCGACAATGTGCCGATTGCCCTTGATACGGCAAACAAGAAGGCCATTGAAGCGGGAATCAAGGTATACAACCGCGCCAAGGGCAAGCCGATTGTCAATTCCGCCGATGCGGGTGACCGGATTTCCTACATTGACGTTGCCGCGGCCAATGACGCCATCGTTATTGCCCTGGCATCCAAGGCCGGCGTTCCCTCCGACAACGAAGAGCGGCAGGGCTATGTTCTGGAAATGCTGGAATACGGCATGAACCTGGGCATGGATGCGGCGGATCTGTGGTTTGACCCCCTGTTCCTGGTTATCAAGGGTATGCAGGAAAAACAGCAGGAGACCCTGTCGTTTATCAAATGGCTTTCCGAGCAGGGCTTTAACTCCACCGGCGGCCTCTCCAATGTGTCCAACATGATGCCCAAGACCCTTAGGCCCATTGTGGACTCCTACATGGTCGCCATGTGTATCGGCAACGGCCTTACATCGGCCATCGTGAACCCCTGCGATGTGCAATTGATGCAGGGTATTAAGAGCGCCGACATCATCATGAACCAGTCCTTGTTCAGCGACTCATTCCTGGAGCTGTAGTTATGTCAGATGATCATGCCCATACCCACACCCATAGTCATGCCCACGAGCATGGGCATGATCATCTCCATGATCATGCGCACGAACATCCACACGACCACGGTCATGGCGTCGGCGATTTAACCAAGCTTAAAACCCTACTGAAGTATATGCTGGATCACAACCGGGAACATGCGGTTGAGCTGGGTGGTCTTGCACACAATCTCTACCACGCCGGGCAGCATGAATCGGCGGATATCATCACTAATGCGGTGAAGGACTTTGAAACGGGGTCTGATAAACTCGCCAAGGCTTTAGAGCTTGTTAAGGACGGTAAGTGATGTGCCTTTCTACGGCCTATGAACTGGGCGCGGGCGGCGAGCGGAAACAGCTCTGCGAATATGTCAGCGGTATTAAGGTGCTGGGGGATACCATAACCCTTACCGACCTTATGGGGCAGGATATTAGCGTTACCGGGATGCTGGAAAGCGTGGACCTGATAAAGAACGCTATAACGATCAAGACAAAATGAAAAAAAAATACGAAATGATTCGGGAGATCTTCAATTCTTGTTCGCGGAACCAGATGCGGGATGTGGATGTGCAGGAGATCCAGACCGATGATGTGGACGCTTACCTTGCCGGGCTGTACGCCGGGGAATCTTATACCAGCGAAAAAAGCGTGAATGAAAATGGGATGGTGGTGTTTGATATCGACGCCTCCGGGCTGGTACAGCGGGTTTCGTTTACGGAAATTCGGTAGGGTATCCGACGGTTAAGCCCGAAAGGACTCAGGTAACATCTTAAAAAGAAGAACCGTACAGATTTTATAATAAAATAGTAAAAGTTTTATATGCTGACATTGAGGCAACAAATAATTTTCTTCTCCCGATGGTTTTAAAAAAAGTCTCCCCGGTTAGGGGAGGCTTTTTTTGTACTTACACCTTGGGCTTGGGGGCCGCAGGCTTACGAGCTCTTTTGGCAGGGGCTTTTTTCGCCGGTTTGGCGGCGGGTTTCGCGTCGGCCTTCAATGCCGATGCATACGCTTTTCCCGCAGCAACAACCTGCTTGGTGAGTTCAGTCTGTTTCTTAAACAGGTTCTGAAGATCTTTAAGAGCTTTTTCTGATTTTGCCATTGTATTCTCCTTTTAAGGATATTAACACAATTTATTTAGACGTGTCTATACAATTATCGTAAAAAAAAGCTTATTTAGTAAATATGATTTTACTTATCATGATCCAGGGCTGAATCGAACAGCCGACCTGCCGCTTAGGAGGCGGCCGCTCTATCCCCTGAGCTACTGGACCTTCCTATAGGTATACCCTTTATCGGGAGTATCTGTCAATGTTTTAGGAAATAATTTATAGTTTTCTCATGGAAAACATACGCGCACCCGGGCGTACCGCACATGCAACGGACAGGATCGGAACCGATAGGATCGGGAAATTGCTTTTTGATTTTTCGGCGCCCGCTATTATCGGTATGTTGGTAAACGCGGTATACAACATCGTGGATCGTATCTATGTGGGCCAGGGGGTGAATCCCCTGGGAATAGCCGGCATAACCCTGGTAATGCCGGTGATGCTGGTGTTGATGGCCGCTTCGATCCTGATTGGCGTTGGGGCAAACTCCCTTTTTTCTATTCGCCTGGGACAGGGCCGCCGGGATGAGGTTGAAAAAATCATGGGTCATGCCTTTGCCCTCCTTTTCCTGATTCCCGGCGTCGTGATTGTGGTATGCCTTGTGTTCCTGGATGATATACTGATTCATATTCTGGGGGCCAGCGAAGCGGTTTTCCCTTACGCCAAGTCATATTTACAGGTCATTCTCTACGGTGGTGTGTTCAGCGCCATGGGTCCGGGGATCAATCATTTTATCCGGTCCGACGGACATCCCAAGACATCCATGCTCACCCAGATCATCGGGGCGGTGATCAATATTATCCTGGACCCTATTTTTATCTTTGGGTTTGGCTGGGGGGTGGCCGGCGCGGCATGGGCAACTATTATTTCGCAGTTTATTTCTTTTGTCTGGGTTATCGGCTATTTTAACTCCCGGCTTACCCTGCTCCGTTTCCGTTGGCGTGCCATGAAACTTGAACTGCAGACGAGCTTGACGATTCTGGCAATCGGCTTCGCCCCCTTTGCGATGCAGTTGGCCATAGGGCTGGTAAACATTCTTCTGAACCGCACCTTGTCTACCTACGGCGGGGATATTGCGGTTGCCGCCATGGGGATTGTGTACAGTATTTTGATCGTGATTATCATGCCTCTCCAGGGACTGAACCAGGGCGCCCAGCCTATCATCGGGTATAACTACGGCGCAAAAAAATACGACCGGGTGAAGAAGACCTATAAGTGGGCGGTCATCTCTGCCACCGTATTTGTCTCTCTGGGATTCATTCTTTTCCAGCTCTTCCCCCATTTTTTCATCGCCATTTTCAGCAAAGAGGAGGGGGAACTGATGGAGATAGGGGTTTTTGCGCTGCGAAGATGTACCCTGGTCCTGCCGGTTGTCGGTTTTCAGATCCTCTCGGCAAATTTCTTTCAGTCCATTGGCAAACCGCTGCAGGGAACGGTGTTGAGTTTGTCCCGGCAGATACTGCTGTACATACCCCTGCTGATCATTCTGCCGCGATTTTTCGGCATACGGGGGGTCTTTTTTGCCATGCCAGCGGCGGATACGGGGGCGTCGCTCCTTTCGGCATTCGTGATGGCCCGGGAGCTTCGGTTGTTGAAGAAGGTGGAAACTAATGACTGTACCTGAAGCTTTAAAAAAAATAACGGTCCTGACTGCAGCAAGCCCCGCGAGTCTGGCTGAGCTTATCCCCTATGGGACGATCAGGCAGTATCAAAAGGGTGAACATATATCCCTTGAGCGGGATGATGTGCGCCATTTTTTCTGTATCCTTGATGGCATCGCGGCTCTGTACAAGATCAACAGCGTTGACGAAAAAAGGGGCATCTTCGTCTATGGAAGCGGGGCAATGCTCAATGAGGTTGTTTTAGATGGAAAAACGGCTTCGGTGAATTGTGAAGTCCTCAAAGACGCTACGGTCCTGTGTCTGGAACGAAACGGGTTTTTGAGTGTTTGCCGTAAGGATTTTGGGCTGAGTAAGGCGGTGATGGATTCTATGGCGTTGAAAATCCGGCGGCTGTATCATCAACTTAAAAACACCTCAACCAATATCCGGGGGGACAAACGGATTGCCTCAAAGCTCTGGAAATTGTCCCGGGATTTTGGGGTGGGCTGCGGCAGGGGTACGGAAATTGATTTTGATTTGACCATCACCTATTTGGCGGAACTCCTTGGTGGGCAGCGGGAGACCGTATCGCGGCAGGTCAAGCTGCTTACCGGGCAGGGGTTAGTCATTGTGGACAAAAGCCGGTTCATCATTCCTGACCGCGAAAAATTACTCGATTTCTTTGAAAATTCATGATTTTTCGTGAGAATTCTCACGGCGGCCCGGCGTCAAAGGCGCTAATCTTGCACTATATGAAAACATTTAATGAAAAACTTTCGGGCCTTCCTATTGCCGCGGTTGCCGCCTTCATGGGAGCGGCGACTCTTTCCAACGCATGGAACAGCTTGGGCTTTCCGTGGATTCGGAACATCATCATGTGCGCTGCCGCGGTGGTGTGGATTCTATTCCTGTGCAAAATTCTTTTTGCGTTCAAGGCGGTCAAAAGCGAGTACGAAAAAACTGTGCCAATGAGTCTGTACGGCGCGTTTTTTATGCTGCTGATGATTTTGGCCATGTGGCTCCATACCTGGATTCCCGGTATTGCCAAACCTGTTTTCTTTGTCGCGGTGGCGTTACACGCCATACATATCCTGGTGTTCACCTTCCGTAACGTGCTGCGGGGCGTAAAGATCGAAACATTCCTGCCCTGCTGGTTTGTCACCTACAATGGAATCATGGTGTCCACGGTTGTCGGGTTTGCGCACCTGCCGGGTTTCGGGAACATAATTCTCTATTATGGCATCGCCGTCTACGCGGTGGTGATTGTGTTCATGGTTATCCGCCTAGTGCGCTCGCAAGTGGCCCCACAGTTTCTGCATACCACGCCGGTGGTGATAGCCCCGGTAAGTCTCTGCCTGGCCAGTTATCTGAATGTTGAAGCTTCTCCCCGTATCGACGTCATCATCATCCTCTATGTCCTGCTGCTGGTGTCGGTGCTCTATGTGCTAAAGAAATTGCCGCGCTATTTCGCGGTTCCCTTCAATCCCGGTTTCGCGGGCCTCACGTTCCCCATGGCCATCGGCTGTGTCGCGTCACTGCGTACCAGCGCATGGCTCGGCGGGAACTATGGGGCATGGGGGCCTATGGTGCGGCAAATCGCCGGTGTGCAGGTGTGGCTTACCACGGCGATTATCGCCTTTGTGCTGTTCAATTTTCTGCGTATGGCCGCTCGAAGCATGGACGCAGGGACGGCGTCATGAACAAAGTACAAACTACCTGTAATTACTGTTCCCTGGGCTGTAATATCGATTTTTTTGTCGAGAACGGGCGCATCACCAAAGTAAACCCAACCAAAGAATATCCGGTGAACCGGGGCTTTGCCTGCATCAAAGGGCTTTCCCTGGACAAACAGCTTGACGCAAAACGGGATCCCCTGCCGCTGGTAAAAAACGGGCGGGGCGAAATGGAACGGGTAAGCTGGGACGCGGCGTTCAGTTACGCGGCGGGGAAAATAAAAGACATCCAGGCCAGGTATGGCGCGGAAAGTGTCGCCGCTATCAGCACGGGGCAGCTCACCCTGGAGGAAATGGCCCTGGTCGGACACGTCGGGCGGAACTGTCTTAAAATCAACATTGACGGCAATACGCGGCTGTGCATGGCGACTTCCGTTGTGGCCCACAAGCAGGCTTTCGGATTCGACGCGCCGCCCTACACCCTGGCGGATCTTGAGCTGTCGGACACGATAATTTTTATCGGCGGGAACCCGGTTGTCGCCCATCCTATTGTGTGGGACAGGATATGTTTTAGCAAAACTCCCCACAAGCTCATCGTGGTTGACCCCCGCAGATCGGAAACCGCGCAGAATGCCGATGAATGGTTCGGCATAAAGCCCAAAACGGATTTGACTTTTTTGTATGCCCTGGCGCATATCCTCATTGAGAAGAACTGGATAGATCAAAAATATATCGATGAGCACACCGAAGGTTTTGCGGAATTTAAAGCCGCAGTGGAGCCCTTTACGGCCGGTTACGCGCAAAGCATCACCGGCATCGAGGCCGGGCGCCTCCTGGGTCTTGCGAAAACGATTCACGAAGGGAAGGCGGTATCCCTCTGGTGGACCATGGGGGTGAATCAGAGCTACGAAGCGGTGCGTACCGCCCAGGCTATCATCAACCTGGCGCTGATGACCGGTAATATGGGCCGTCCGGGTACCGGCGCAAACTCCCTCACCGGGCAAATAGACGCCATGGGTTCCCGGGCCTTTTCCAACACCGCGGGCATGTACGGTGGCGGTGACTTTGACAACCCCAAGCGCCGCGAAGCCGTTGCAAAGGCCCTGGGCTGCGACGAATCCCTTATCATCACCAAGCCCACGATTCCCTACAATGTGATTATCGAAAAAATCAACGCGGGCGAAATCAAGGGCCTCTGGATTCTCTGCACCAATCCGCGCCATTCCTGGGCCAACAACGAAACCTTCAAAACAGCCGCCGAAAAACTTGAGCTTTTTATGGTGCAGGATATTTACGGCGACACCGACAGCGCCCAGCTTGCGACGGTATTCCTCCCGGTTGTGCCGGGCATCAAAAAAGAGGGCACCGTGATTAACACGGAACGCCGGCTTTCGGCCCTCCGTCCCGTGCTGCAAAAACAGGGGGAGGAGAAAAACGACATCGACGTGATCCTGGGGATAGGGGACGCCCTTGGTCTTCAGGAAGAGTTGAAACGATGGCGGACACCCAGAGCTATATTCAATTTGATGAAAGCGTGTTCACGGGGTATGCCCTGCGACATTACCGGCGTTGATTACGACGCCCTCGCCGGGTCAAAGGGGATTCAGTGGCCCTATCCCGATACAAACCCCAAACAGGATGTGGAGCGGCGATTGTTTGAGGACGGAAATTATTACACCCCCTCAAAAAAAGCGAAGTTCATATTTGAAAAACCACGGGACGACACGCCGAAACAATCGGCGGAATTCCCCTATTATTTAAACACCGGCAGGGGAACCGTGGGGCAGTGGCACACCCAGACCCGCACACGGGAGGTGGCCTATGTGGCCGATGTGAGCGCCGAAAAGGCCCATGTGTTTATCAACACCGCTCTGGCGAAAGAAAAAAGCATCATCGATAACGATCCGGTTGAAATTGCCTCGTTCAACGGACAGACCGCCCGGTTTTTCGCGTGCCTCAGCGACACGGTTGATTATGAGCAACTATACGCGCCCATCCATTACATCGAAACGAACAAGCTGACTCTTTCGCTGTATGACAGCTATTCAAAGGAACCCTCGTATAAATACGCGCCGGTTTCCCTGAGGAAGGTGATAGCATGAAACGAATCGCGATTGACCGAAGCAAATGTATCGGCTGCCTCACCTGCGTGTCGGCGTGTATCGTCTTTCGTGACGCACCCGACAGTTGTAACCGGGTGGTAATCGACAGCCTGAACAAGGCCGCGCCTATTTTTTGCCGGCACTGTTCAAAGCCCGAATGTGTGTATACCTGCATGACCGGCGCAATGTCGATTGATACCGGAAGCGGCTTTATTATGTATAACAGCGAGAAATGCACCAAATGCTGCATGTGCGTCATGGCTTGTCCCTACGGTGTGCTCAAGCAGGACCGCATGGGCAGCGAGCTGATTATGAAGTGCGACATGTGCGCGGACCGTGAAGCCGGTCCTGCGTGCGTGGAAAAATGCCCCATGGGCGCGATTGAACTTGTGGAGGTGGCAGTATGAAGTATGTGGTAATAGGCGCCTCCGCCGCGGGAATAAACGGCATCACGGCGATTCGCGGGCACGATAAGGACGGCGAAATAGTATTGATTTCCGAAGACGACGCGATCTATTCGCGCTGTATTTTGCATCATTATCTTTCGGGCGAGCGGGACGAAAAGGCCCTCGATTTTACTACAGAAAATTTTATCAGCGAAAACAGGGTGAACTGGAAGCGCGGCGTCCGCGCCGTGCAGGTGGATTGCGGGGCGAAAAAAGTTTTTCTTTCCGGCGGCTCTTCCGAAAGTTACGACAAGCTGCTGATTGCCTCAGGCGCGTCAACCTTTTTTCCGCCGGTCAAAGGAATGTTTAACGAAGATAAAACCCTTGCCGGGGGAATCTACGGCCTGCGTACTTTCGCGGACGCAAAAGCAATCAAAGCCGCAGCCAAAAAAGCCTCGGGCATTGCCATACTTGGCGCGGGACTTATCGGTATTGATGCGGCCAGCGGTTTGCTGCAATACGGCAAGCCAATCACGATAATTGAATCCTGCCCGAATATGCTTCCCAGCCAGCTTGACGGAGAGGCGGCAGCGCCGTATCAAAAGAAATTTGCCGAGATGGGCGGCAGGCAGTATTACGGCGTTAAAGCCGAAGAGATTACCCGTGGCGGCGATGGCACCGTAAACGGCGTAAGGCTTTCAAGCGGCGAGCAGATTGCCTGCGATATGCTCATCTGCTGTACCGGCGTGCGGGCCAATACCGGTTTTCTTGAGGGGAGCGGCCTTAAAATGGACGCCAAGGGCCTCGTCTACAACGACAGGGGCGAGACCAGCGAAAGCGATGTATACGGCGCGGGGGACGTGAGCGGCAAAAATCCGATATGGCCCCTTGCGGTGAAAGAAGGCATCGTCGCGGGAGGGAACATGGCCGGCGGGGAAGAAACCTTGGATTCGTTTTTCGCCAGCAAGTCCGCTATTGTCTTCTGGGGAATCAAGACCCTCTCTCTGGGTACGCACACCCCCGCCGGGCCGGGTTATAGTACCGAAACCGAAAAGGATACGGGCAGCTACAAAAAAATCATCCACAAGGACGGAAAGATCTATGGCGCGATCATTCAGGGCGATGTATCTTACGCCGGCGTACTCACCCGGCTTATTGCTGAAAAAATCGACGTGTCACGGGTGAAAAAGCCCTTGTTCAAAATTGATTATTCGGACTTTTTTGCATTGAATGAAAATTTTGAATTCACGTATTGATGGAGGTATACCGTGGGATTTATTGTAGGCAAAGAAGCGTTCAACAGGGCGCTGGAAAAATTGAACGGCGAATACGCCGTCTATGCGCCGAAGCTGTTTGAACAAGGGGCAAACTTTTCCGACATGGAGCTGGTGCGTTACGGTGTCATTACGCACATAGAAGATGCGGTATTCGATGTAAAATCGTCATCCTCCTGCAAGGAGGCGCTGCATCCACCGTCCCAAACCCTGTTCTATTTTACCGAGAACGAAGTGGCGGAAGCCAAAGCTCCGGTAAAAAAGCCGCTGGTGTTTTTACGTTCCTGCGATATTCACGCCCTCAAGCGTTTTGACGACGTGATGATAGAAAACGGCGGAGCGGACTTTTTTTACGAACGTATCCGCAAAAACGCCCGCCTTGCGCTCATTCCCTGCAAAACTGCCTTTGAAAGTTGTTTCTGCGTCGATATGCAGGCCAATCAAACCGATGAGTACGATTTTAGCGTGGAAAAAGACGGCGAACAGTACCGGATAAATTGCAAAGCGCCTGATATGGCGGAGATTTTCAAAACCTCTGGCGCAAAAGAAGCGGATGTTACCGTCCCCTTTGTTACCGAAACAAAAACCCGCGTAACAATTTCCGGCAACATCACCAATGCCGTGGCAAGCCTCCCCCTGTGGGAAGAATACGACAGCCGCTGTATCAACTGCGGGCGCTGCACCTTCGACTGCCCGTCCTGCTCGTGCTGGACCATGCAGGATATGTTTTACACCGACAATGGCAGGGCAGGGGAGCGGCGGCGGGTCTGGGCCTCCTGCATGGTTGACGGTTTCAGCGATGTGGCGGGGGGCGGTTCCTACCGCAAAAAGAGCGGAGAACGTATGCGTTTCAAGGTTCTGCACAAAATCTACGATCACGCGAAACGTTTCGGCCATCCCATGTGTACCGGCTGCGGCCGCTGCGATGACGTATGCCCGGAATACATCTCGTTTTCCGCTTCCATAAACAAACTCAACGCCGCGCTAGGAGCCGGCAAAGGAGACGCGTAATGGCGGAGAATTACTATGTTCCGTTCAAATCGGAAGTAAAAGATATCATTAAACACACGGAGCTTGAATACACGTTCCGCATGGGCTATTCGGGCTTTGTGCTGCCGGGCCAATTTTTCCAGGTGTCGATTCCCCATTACGGCGAGGTGCCTATTTCGGTCAGCGGCATTGAAGACGGCGTTATCGACCTTACCATCCGCCGGGTGGGAAAAGTAACCGCCGAAGTATTTGAGCGTGAAAAAAACGGCGCCCTCTTTCTGCGCGGCCCCTACGGTAACGGTTTCAGACTTGAGAACTACAAAGACAAAGAGCTGTTTGTGATCGCCGGAGGCACGGGAGTTTCTCCGGTGCGCGGCGTGATCGATTATTTCGCGTCACATGCTGATGAAGTGAAGGGACTTACCTTAGTTGCCGGTTTCAAAACGCCAAAAGACATTTTGTTCCGCGACGATTTTACGCGCTGGCAAAAAACGGCAAACATCATTTTGACCACCGATAATAACGGCGGGGACTCAAGCTATAAACAGGGTTTGGTGACCGAATACATACCCGGCCTTGAGGTGAAAGACTTCGGTACTGCACAGGCAATCGTCGTCGGCCCGCCGCCGATGATGCGTTTTACCGTAAAGGGGCTGCTCGAAAAGGGCTTTGCCGAAAAAAACATTTGGATTTCCCATGAACGCAAAATGTGCTGCGGCCTGGGAAAGTGCGGTCACTGCCGTATCAACGACACCTATGTGTGTATTAACGGGCCCGTGTTCAATTACGAACAGGGTAAGCTGCTGGTAGACTGAAAGGGGAATATATGGATATCAATACCAAGAAACTAAAGAAGAACGCATTTCGTGTAACAAAAGTGCGTGGCAAAACCGCATCGCGGATCCGGGTGCCCGGCGGCCATCTTGCCGCAAAGTACCTGCCTCTTATTCAGGAAATCGCCGAGAAATACGGCAACGGTACGGTACATATTACGTCACGGCAGGGCTTTGAAGTGCCGGGCATTCCCTACGAAAAAATGCCCGAGGTGAACAAACTGCTTGAACCTGTCATCAGCGGGCTGGATATTAACCACGACAATCCCGGCGAGGGCTATCCATCGTCGGGAACCAGGAATATCGTTGCCTGTATAGGGAACCGGGTTTGCCCCTACGCCTGCTACGACACCACCGCCTTTGCCAAACGCATCGAAAAAGCGGTGTTCCCCAACGACCTCCACTTCAAGATTGCCCTTACCGGCTGCCCCAACGACTGCGCCAAGGTCCGTATGCACGACTTCGGAATCATCGGCATGACCGAACCGCAGTTTGAAGCAGAGCGCTGCGTGACCTGCGGCGCTTGTACAAAATATTGCAAAAGAAAATCGGTTGAGGCGATTCAGGAGGTGAATTATCGTCCCCGGCGAAACCACGAAAAATGTATCGGCTGCGGCGAGTGTACGCTGAACTGCCCCATGTCCGCCTGGACTAGAAGCAAACAGAAATACTACCGCCTTACCCTTTTAGGACGGACCGGGAAAAAGAATCCCCGTCAGGGTGTGGACTTTATCAAGTGGGTGGATGAGGACAGCATCATCAAGATAATCCTCAACACCTATAAGTACGTGGAAAAATATATCAATCGGGGCGCGCCGGGGGGCAAAGAGCATATCGGGTATATCGTTGACCGCACCGGGGTGGAGGAATACCTCCAATGGGCTATGAAGGATGTTACGCTGCCGCCGTTGGCGGAAGTAAGCCATCCCCTGTACTGGGGCGGGAATAAATATTAGGTGAGCCGGTTCTAAAATAAGAATTTAACCACGAAGTAGTGGTGACAGGCGCTTTTGAGGGCGCCGTTATCAACCTAAAGCTCCGGCGTTTTTGCGGCGAATATCAAGCTCGCGCTGCATTTTTACCGATGAGGCGTTATAGAAGTTGAGCCGCTCGGTAATACTCGCATCTTTTAGTTGTGCATAGTGCCACTCCCGAATCTTATGTATATCATCGGTGGTAAAATTGCGGCTCACTTCCGGCCTTGGCAGGTCATAGTGTATCATTTGCGTCTCCTTCTACCGTTTTACTTTCCGCATCAGCAGACCTTTTTCCCTTCACAAAATCCCTGATTTCTTTTGCATACTTTATTGCATTGTCAGTATCTGTCGAAGTGATTTCCAGTTCATCAGGATAACGGGGAATAACTGAATAGCGGTCCAAGGTATTACAAAACTACTGCTCTAACTCTGTAGCTTTATCCATAAATTTTCATTCCTTCGGTCAATACAACCCTTTCGATGGTAGTCTTTCCAGTAGAACGGTCTAGAAATTTATCTTTTTTATGCACCAATAAATCTATTGCACGGTTTTGTTTCTTATAAATTGCAAGTCCTATCGCATCCATAGCCTCAAGATCCCGCATTGGCGCTTCGTCTGATAATACCACATACAAATCTAAGTCCGAATCCTTACGGGGCGTTCCATAGGCATAGGAACCAAAAAGATATATTTGGTCAACCGGGACGGTATCAACAATAATCTTGGTAAGCGTATCAAGTTCATTACGGATAGAGTCTATGTTGTTCATGATGACCTCCTGTTGCTATTATACACCCGTTATGGCGATACGTCAACCTCACCACGCTTTCCCTAAGAAAAATCTTTTCTTCTCCGTGTACACCGGGTACCAGGCAAATTTGGCGCCTGTCACTCTTGCGCTCCCAGGAAAATGGTACCGGGCACCACTGCGCTACCAACATTGCCTGTTCTATGGACAATTCCGGGTCTTGCGCCTGATCCAGCCGCTCTTTGGCAACCTGCGCTATCCATTGCTTGAATGGTTCGGCCTTTGGCGAAGGGATAGACTGTATCAGGCGGAAAAGCTGCTGCGTATTGGTGACATCGGTAAGCCGCATTTTGCCATCAGGGGCAAGTAATTTCAAAGCGTGACAATTTGTCACGGTTTCATTGCCTTCTTCTTTAAGCCGTTGTTTGAGTTTTCGCCAGTATGCCGCAGGGTCCACGCTATCGGTCAGCACCGCCGCCACATCGACAATGGAAAAATACCACTCCTCCTCGTCTTCATTCCATAGGGTGCGGACTTTTTTAGCATCGAAAATCTTGATGTCTGCAGATATGTCCAATAGGTGAAACTCCTTTATTCATTCAAAAAGTGATGGTAGACCGGCATCACAACCGGTAAACGTACCAATTAATTCAGTCTATAAGATAAGGGAATGGTTTGTAAAAAGCAAGTGCCAGGCACCTGTGCGCTTGTCTTACATCCATGAACTACCAGTATAGGTATATGTACCCGCCAATTTACCATTATTGTTATAGAAACTATCAAAATTATCATCAAAGCTTCCTTCAAGACTAACATTACTACCAATAGTAATACTGTTTAAATTATTATCAGAAAATGCAAGAGGTCCAATAGTGGTAACGCTATTTGGTATAGTAATACTGGTTAATTGATTGTCCGAAAACGCTTCTCTTTCAATAGTGGTAACGCTGTTTGGTATAGCAATACTGGCTAATTGATTGTTCGAAAACGCTCCTCCTCCAATAGTGGTAACACTGTTTGGTATAGTAATACTATTTAATTGATTATCCTGAAACGCTTCATATCCAATGGTGGTAACACTATTTGGTATAGTAATACCGGTTAATTGATTGTGCGTAAACGCAAAGTTTTCAATAGTAGTTACACTATTTGGTATAATAATACTGGTTAATTGATTGTTCGAAAACGCTCTTTCTGCAATAGTGGTAACACTATTTGGTATAGTAATACTGGTTAATTGATTGATCGTAAACGCTCCTCCTCCAATAGTGGTAACACTGTTTGGTATAGTAATACTATTTAATTGATTATCCTGAAACGCTTCATATCCAATGGTGGTAACACTATTTGGTATAGTAATACCGGTTAATTGATTGTGCGTAAACGCAAAGTTTTCAATAGTAGTTACACTATTTGGTATAATAATACTGGTTAATTGATTGTTCGAAAACGCTCTTTCTGCAATAGTGGTAACACTATTTGGTATAGTAATACTGGTTAATTGATTGATCGTAAACGCTCCTCCTCCAATAGTGGTAACACTGTTTGGTATAGTAATACTGGTTAATTGTTTGCCGAGAAACGCGTTAAATCCAATAGCGGTAACTGGGTAACCTTCTATTGTTGATGGTATAACAACATCTGTATGGATAAAATCTATATATCCAATAATAGTTATTTTATCCCCGCCAATGGTATAAACAAAGTTGCTAGAAGGAGTCCCACTTCCAGGATAACCGCTGCCACCACCACCGCTATCACCACTACCACCTCCACCACCACTATCACCACCGCTACCTCCTCCACTACCACCGCCGCCGATGATACCAAGGATACCACCACTACCGCCGTTTGTAGCGGTATCGCACCCAATAAACCCTATGCCTACAAAAAAAAGACTTGCCAATAGTAACGGAAAACATATTTTCTTTTGCATATACATTCCTTTGCGGTCTTTCCCGCCGTATAAAGTAGAATTACCAAGCACGTAATGATAGTCCTATTCGGATATTTGCAAATGATACTTCATCTGCTATTGAATAAGCGTAATTACCTAATAATGAAATTCCAATTTCCGGAACAAACCAAACTGTTACTCCTGCTTTCGGCCCAATATAAAGATGATCCACATCAAACAGACACATAAAACTCCCTTCAAAAGTCCACCTTTCTAACTGGTTAGCGGAATATCCAATTCCGACTGCCGGATTATGAGACGCGAAACCACCTATTTTAAAATTTGCAATTTCCATAAAAGAAAGCTGAAGTCCATATTTTGTTATAAGATTTATATCAAGCGATATGGATGTTGCGGATCCTGATGATGATCCTGCACTTACAAAAGAGTAACCACCGCCTAATGTTCCCATCACCATAGCCCCCCTTACACGCTGTTCAGGCACATTTGTACTTTGGTTAGGCGCTTTTGTACTCCGTTCAGGTGCCTTTGCACTCCGTTCAAGGTCATTTACACGCTGTTCAAGGTCATTTATGCTCTGTTCAGGTGCATTTGCACTCCGTTCAAGAGCATTTATACGCTGTTCAAGATCACTTATGCTCTGTTCAGGAACATTTGCACTCTGTTCAAGAACATTTATACGTTGTTCAAGATTACTTATGTTCCGTTCAGGTACATTTTCCCTTGGTTTAGGCACAAATAAAGCATTAATTTCAGAAACCGTTTCTGCTTCACTCCATTCTGCCATACCCGTTTTCCAAACTAAACTGTCTTTCGCCAGAGTACCACTTTGTACCATTTGGCTAAGAACTTCTAAAGTATACGGCCCTGTTTGTTTATCGTTCACTAAAATATAATAGTTCGTAGATTGGGATTGAGCATACAATGAGAAATTCAATCCTCCCAATATAACTATAAAACTAAGCATTCTCATTAAATACAAGGAGCTTTTCAATTCATATCTCATAAATTTAATGCTACCAATTCTTATGCCATCTTTTTTATAAGTATCAATGTCAAGAAACTCTTTTTCGGCAATAGGACTATATAGTGGACTACTTTCGGTGATAATTTTTACAACATTGTTCCGAATACTTCGCAATATATCGTCAAGGCCAATATAGCTGTTCTTTTGCTCCATCACATAGCCCCTTTAGCGCAATCCAAGGAACCGAACCATGCAGCCCCCCTTATCCCAGTCAAAAATCCCATAACTCTACTAAATAAGTGTATATATTTTCATACACTTATCTCCTTAAATCCTAATATACCATTGCCATTGGTTAATTATTTGTAATTTTATTGGCTATTTGTGATTATGTCAAGCTAATAACATAATAAATCGTTCTCTATAAGAATAAGTAGTTAAAATTCAAGGTAACGTATGAACGAACATGAATTACGGAATATATTGAGCATAAACTTGAAGCGATATCGTAATTACCGCAAGTTTTCCCAAGCTGAATTGGCTGAAAAGCTCGGTATATCTATCCCTTTTTTAAGTGATGTTGAAAACGGCAGGAAATGGGTATCGCCGGTAACACTGGTAAAGTTCGCCACCGCCTTGAAAATTGAACCCTATGAGCTGTTCAAGCCGGAAGATACCTTATCCCCAAGTGTGGCAACTGCCCTTTCAAAGTGGAGCGATGAAGTTTCCGAGGCGGTTACTCAAACCCTTGAAAATATCCGGGGGCATTACCTTACTCAGGGAAATATTCCAACTAAAGACTGACACCATATAGTACGGCTTCCCCCGTCTTGGGACAAAAAAATTCGTTTAACTATCTGAATGTCCGTAGAAATATGCCCATTGCCGAAAATGCCGTCAAGATTGCCCAGGTTCCGGGCAGGAAAAACCGCCGGGAAAATCACCTGTGAGCCCTGAAATTGACGCTTTGGTCCGGGACCGTCAAGCAATTGGACGAAAATGACCGCAAAATGCTCTATGGGATAGCCCTTTGTTCAAAAACAACCGGAAAGGCGGGGGCTAGCGGCAGGACTGTCTTGTCCCATTTACAACTGACCGTATTTAGGCTATCTTTATCGTATAAGGTAGTATGATGGATGTTTTTAATAAAAGGTTTGCTTATTTAGCCGGGGTTCTGGAAGCCGATCAGGACCGGGCGCTTTTTGAGGCAACAAGAACCCTTCTTTTTCAACTACGCTTCAAAATCTTTTGGTGAGTCTGATCCGCACCTGTGGATGACCCATCCGCACCTATGGATGACCCATCCGCACCTATGGATGACCCATCCGCACCTATGGATGACCCATCCGCACCTATGGATGACCCATCCGCACCTATGGATGACCCATCCGCACCTATGGATGACCCATCCGCACCTAT
>BNUX01000032.1 GCA_025997675.1 Spirochaetia bacterium
ATGGAGCAGGGGAACCACATTTTCCCCCTCCAGGTACACATCGGCGTCCCGGTACTCTATGCGGGCCGCCTTGGCATAGGCCAAGGCGGCTTCCTTATCCAAGGGATCAATCGAGTTACGGATACATCCCAGGGTAATGGCCCGGTACAGGTTCCCCGAATTTACATAGGTAAAGTTCAGCTTTTCCGCCAGATACTTGGCGATGGTGCTTTTCCCGGAACCCGCAGGCCCGTCAATGGCGATTACCACTAGGCCCTCCTGTTAACGATTCTTTTTCTTCCCCCGTAAGTGCCCGAGACTCCCCTGCCCCAAGCCCGCCTAACACCACCGGCCCAATCCTGATACGGTGGAGTTTGCTTGGGTGCAGGTGGAAATGGGAGAACACCCGGCGGATCTCCCGGTTTTTGCCTTCAATGAGCACCACCCGGATGGCCTTTCGCCCCAGGCGCTCAATTTCTGCGGAGCGGTAGAATATCCCCTCGATTTCAAGGCCCGCCTCGAACTCCGCAATCATGATATCCGGGATGGGGCCCGTGGCCTCCACCAGATACTCCTTTTCAATTTCCGCCGAGGGGTGGCTAATCCTTGCGGCAAAATCGCCGTCGTTGGTGAAGATGATGAGTCCCGAGGAACGGTAATCCAGACGGCCCACGTTGTAGAGCCGTTCCCGGGGCATGGGGAGAAGGTCCTTTGCAAGCGGCCTCCCCTGGGGGTCAAAGCTGCTGCATATATACAGGGGCGGCTTATGGAGGGCCAGGTAGTGCAATTCAGTTTCGGGATGCAGGCTTACCCCGTCCAGGCGTATATCGTCGGTAGGCAAGACCTTGGTACCCAGGGTAGTTACCACCTGGCCGTTCACGCTGACCCGGCCGGCGGTGATGAGCCCCTCAGAGGCCCGGCGGGAGGCAAGGCCGGCATGGGCGAGGTAGACCTGGAGCCGGAGCGGAGCGGCCTCCCCTGCTTTATCCGTTAAGTTCAAACCGGTCGGTCTCACTTTCATTGAGTTTGGGTAAATCCGCGATACTCTCCAGGTGGAAAAACTTGAGGAATCCCCGGGTAGTGCCGTACTGGGTAGGCTTGCCGGGTACGTCCTTTTTCCCCACCTCCCGGATAAGCTCCTTTTCCAGCAGCAGGCGGATCATATTGTCCGCAGAAACACCCCGGATGGACTCGATCTCGCTGCGGGTGATGGGCTGGGAATAGGCAATGATGGAGAGGGTCTCCAATGCGGCCTTGGAAAGCTTTGATTCGTTCTTTTTGCCGTACCGGTCCTTCAAATGGTCCCAGTATTCCTTCTTTGGGGTAAGCATCACCCCCCCGCCAATCCGGGACAGTTCCACCCCGGAGTCCTCCCGGGCATAGCGCTCGGATAGATTGTTTAAGGCCTCAAGGACCACATCCTTACCCAGGCCGGATATGCGGCACAGTCCCGCCTCATCCAGGCTTTCCGCCTCAAGGTAGAGGATTGCTTCTATTAACGCTGTTTCTTTTTCGGTATGCACATCCATCACGATGAAACTCCCTTAGCAGGACGTATTGAAATATCCCCAAACATACGGTTCTGGTACACCATAACCATCCTGAGTTTTACCGCCTCTAAGAGGGCCAGAAAGGCGCAGACGATATCCATGATGGACCCGTTCCTGACTACCAGATCGGTGAAATTGCACATCCCCTTTGTCTCCATAAATTCGGTCATCAGGGTGAGTTTTTCGTTGATCGACACTTCCTCGTACAGGTCGATGATCTGCTCCCCGGAAAGGTTGTGCATAAGGGATGAAAAGGTCTTTACCAGTTCCCAGACATCCACCTTTTCCCAGAGTTCCTCCTCCGCAAAGGGCAGGGCTCTTTGGAGCTTTTTACGTTCGATGACCCATTCCGCCTCTCTTTCCTTTTCTTCCATCAGATCGGAGAGCTTTTTGAAGCGCTGGTATTCGATGAGCTTATCCACCAGTTCCTGCCGGGGGTCCTCAATATCCTCATCCAGGTCCAATTCTATGGGAAGGAGCATCCGGGATTTTATATACAAAAGGCTTGCCGCCATGTGGTGGAATTCGGTGAGGTCATCAAGGTCAAGCCGGGTGGTAAAACGGAGATACTCGAGGTATTGCTCGGTAATCTGGGCTATGGGGATGTCATAGAGGTTGACTTCGTTCTTTTTGATTAAAAAAAGAAGCAGGTCCAGGGGGCCCTCAAAGTCGTTTACGGTGAAGTTATGGACGGCGGCGGCGTTTGTGGTATCCATCTGGGTTCAAGTATAGCCGCTACCGCCCGGGGTAGTAAATACCCCGGGGGAAGCTCAATTTTTTGTTTTAGAAAAGGTCATCCTCACCCTTGCCGGGTTTCCTGCCAAGGGAGATGGTTTCCGTTGGGGGTGTTGCCGACCGGTTTAGGGGCGGACGTCCACGGCCGCGAGGCACAGGCGTCCCTGCTGCGGATGTCGATGGAGCATCTGCAGCGGGGGCCGGCTCTGATGCGGCTACTGTCGACGCAGGGGGCGCCGCCGGTGTTTTGGGGAATTCCCTGCCGGGGAACATGATCTTCCGCGCCTTCTGTTCCACTTCAAGGGCAAAAGCGGGGTTCTCATCCAGGTATTTCTTCGCGTTTTCCCGGCCCTGGGCGATCTTGTCTTCCCCGGAGGAAAACCATGCGCCCTTTTTCTCGATGATATTGTATTTGACCGCCGCGTCCAGGAGACTGGCGGTGGCGGAAATGCCCTTGCCGAAGATTATTTCCAGTTCCGCCTTCCTGAAGGGCGGGGCCACCTTGTTCTTCACCACCTTGACCCGTACCCGGTTGCCCAGGGCGTCTTCATCCCCCGCCCCCTCGATGGTCTCGAACTTACGCACGTCGAGGCGTACCGATGCGTAGAACTTCAGGGCGTTGCCGCCGGTGGTTGTTTCCGGGTTACCGAACATGATCCCAATCTTCATACGGATCTGGTTGATGAATATCAGGATGGTCCGGGACTTGCCGATGATGGCGGTGAGTTTCCGCATGGCCTGGCTCATAAGCCGGGCCTGGAGGCCCATCTGGGCATCTCCCATGTCGCCGTCAATTTCCGCCTGGGGTGTTAAAGCCGCCACAGAGTCCACCACGATCACATCCACCGCGCCGGAACGAACCAGGCTTTCGGTGATTTCCAGGGCCTGTTCCCCGGATTCGGGCTGGGAAATCCAGAGATCGTCGGTGTTGACCCCCAGATTTTTCGCGTAGACCGGGTCCAGGGCGTGTTCGGCGTCCACAAAGGCGGCAATCCCCCCCATTTTCTGGGCCTCCGCCACTACGTGGAGCGCCAGGGTGGTCTTTCCCGAAGACTCGGGGCCGTAGATCTCGATGATCCGCCCCCGGGGGAAACCGCCAATGCCCAGTGCCTCGTCCAGGAGCAATGCCCCCGAGGAGACCACTTCTATGCCCGCAGCGGTGCTATGATCCCCCAGCTTCATCAGAGAACCTGAGCCGAATTGCTTTTCAATCTGGAGCCGGGCCGCTTCCAGGGCCTTCTCCTTTTCTTCACTTGATGCCAGGGGGTTTCCTCTGGTCTTTTCCGGTTCATTCTTTGCCATATATGCTCCCTCCCCTAGGATAACGCGCTATATCCGATTCTACAACGTCCCCAGGGCTTTTTGCTAGCCTGCTAAAGGCTGCGCCTGTACCTTTCCTTCCAAGTCAGCGTCCCAGCCTTTGTCCGGGATGTTTTTATACGCATCAAGGGCCGATTCCGGCACGTATATAACATCCGGCACTAAAAACGCACCCGCCTTGCTGGGGAATACAGTCTTCCCCAGTTCAGGGGGTGTTGCTCCCAGGGTGAGACTTTCAAGGCTTTTGCAACTCGCAAAGGCGCTGTCCCCAATCGCAGTCACCGCGGGTAGTTGTACCGATGAAAGGGAGTCACAGGAATTAAAGGTCCTTTTCCCAATCTCCGTAGCCTTAGGCAAGAATACCGATACAAGGGAGTCGCATTGATGAAACGCACCATTCCCCGTGGTAGTATTGGTTATTGCCTCCACCTTTTCCATGTGCAGGGTTTCAAGTTTAACGCAGCCGCTAAATGCCAAATGTTCGATAATAGTGACCCCCGGCATATCTATTGTGGTCAGCTCAGTACACCCTAGAAAGGCACTTTTCCCGACGGTTATTAGATTGAGGGGCAAAATGATCTCCCGTATTTTAGCCTTTCCGGGGTCTGAAATATTGGAGATTTTCTCCCCGGTACAGGCACTGAGATCCAGAACAACATAACGGCTTAAAGCAGCATAGAGGCCTCTCAAATTATTTTTGTCGCCGCTTGCCAAATTAACCCCCTTTAGCTTGATAGCATACGGTTCCGTTTCGGTATTGTCGCTCTGGTCCGCAAGCCATGTCATTAAAGCCTTGACACCGGTTACGGTCACCGAACCATCCGGGTTTTCCACATAGCCCGGCTCCTCCTCACCCTCCGGGTCCTCCTTGCCGCCCGGGTCTTTCTGTTTAGCCGGCTCTTTCTGTTTAGCCGGGTTCGCCGGATGCTCCGGGTTCTCCGGGACATCGGGATCGGCCGGGTTACTGCATCCGAGAATCAGCAGATACGCGGAGAGACAAAACACGGAAATAATAACAAAACGTCTTTTCATAAAAGACCTCCCCATAATACCCCTTGTTAAGAGGGGAAGAGGGATTCTGCTTTAGTGGGTTTCGGTTTTTTACCGGATTTCCGGTCCGGGGCTTAGGGTCTCCGAGGCGGTCCTTGCCTGGGCTTTACTTCTATAGAAAAGTACGTCCGCTTCCTTAATCCAGCCCGTATAGGCGCCGTTTACCTTGACCCAGGATTTTTTGCGTTCCAGTATCTCCACCACCGCGCCCCGGCGAAGATACCCCAGGGAAACCGATTCCGGAGCGGGGTCGTTCTGTACATGGGTATAGGAACTGTTTACCATCCCGTAACCGATGACGGAACGGGATAAGGGAGGGGTAGCCGGTGGGGTAAGGGGCTGTTCTTCAGGGGCGCGGCTGCAGGTGCCCAGAAGGAGGATCGCCAGAAGGGCCAAGGCTTGAGCTTGACTATAATAGAAGGATACAGGTACTTTCATGGTATGAAGAGCATATATGCTTTTGCATTTTTCGTCAGTATACTTTGCATTGGCGTATTCCCCGTTTCAAGCGATGGTGCGGATACCATTGATTTTTCCATTGGCAAGACGCCCTATAGGATTTCCCTGGCTGCCGAGGCGGGGGTTCTTCTGGGGCAGGTAGAGGAAATTGTCTATGCCGATTCCAATACGGATACCTATCTCAGCCAGCTTCTTTGGGACCTGAAACCTCTGGTGTATCTCGGTTCGGGTCTGTCTTTTTCCCGGGCCAATCCCCTGGACGGACTTGGCGGGACGGCGGATCTGTCGGTTAAGTTCGGCCTGCCCATTCGTAGTGGAACCCTGGAAAACCGGGACTGGCAAAACAAAGCTGATCCGGATATGGTAACCGATTTTTCTTCCCACGACCTTAGTATTCAGGGGGGGGAACAAGTAACTATGCTGTTGGATTTTTCCGGAGGGATTTCCATTCCCATCAAATCGGCGGTGGCGCTGAGAGCCCTGCTTTCCTTTTCCTATATGCACTTTTCCTGGAGCGGCCAGGGTGGGTACGGAAGATATATGGCAAGGGATCCCTACTCTACGAGATTCTTCCCGGAAGCTGAATGGCGCAGGCGAACTTTCCAGGGAACCGTTATAACCTATGAGCAGGTGTGGATAATCCCCTCCCCAGGGCTGGGGGTTCTATGGCCTGTTCACCGGGTTCTGGATTTGGACTTCCGGTTTTTCATGAGTCCTCTGATATTCGTCTGGGATTTGGATATTCATATGGAAAGAAAACTGCGGTTTTACGACACCATGTCGGGAGGCTTGTACTTGGAACCGGGGGTGGATATTTCTTTTACCCCCAACCCGTTTTTGACCCTCCTTTTACATGGCTCCTGGCGGTATAGTACCGGTACCCGGGGAAAAACCATAATGACAAGCACCGGGTCCACTACCATTATTGGAGAATCTTATGACACGGCCGGAGTCGGCTACTCAGCTTTTGATGTGGGGCTCTCCCTAAGGGTCGCCCTCCCCCTGGGCTTGCTTTCTAAACGATAAAAAGACCGGTGAGGGTTTTCGCTTGCGGGGTGGGGATAAGCCTTATTCGCCGTCTGCAGCCAGTTTGTTTATCGTCTCTACCGGTAACCCGGTAATCCTCTGAATAAAATCCACGGATAGGCCCTCGTTCAAGGCATTCCGGGCCACTTCGAACTTGCCCTCGAACTTGCCTTCGGACTTGCCCCTGGCCTCCCCTCTGGCCTCCCATTGTACTGCCCTAGCCTCCCATTTCGCGGTGATGCCGAATTCCTCAAGCACCTGGTCAAAGGTCAGTTCTGCATTGCTCATCTTAAGTACCTCCCTAAATGTGGCGGGATTTGCCTTGAATAGTGTTTCAAAATAAATACCCCTATCCTGTCGGAGACCTATGGTCTTATTTCTCTCCCCGTTCATCCGCCAGGCTTCCGCCACCCCCAGCTTGGTTCTGAGGTTCTTTAACCAGACGTTCTCGTCCGGGGATAGCTTCAGAACCGCAAGGGACTGCGGGGTCGCCCTCCCCTGGGCTTGCTTTCAGAGAAGTGCCATGTCATAAAACCTTAGCAAGTATCTCCGGGTTTTCGGCCACATAGTTCAGCACATCCCCCATTGTCCCGGAGTATCCCCTTCCTAGGGCTTTGTATTTTTCCAGGGTTTCCGGCTTTACGCGGATGGAAACCACCGGTGAGGGTTTTCGCTTCCGGACTTCCCTGGCCAAGGCGGCGAATTCCGCCAGGGCTTGCGGGGAGCTGGGGGGGCAGTCGGGATCGTATGCCTCCGGGTGTTTCCGGGCTTCCCTGGCCACCCGCTTTACTTCCTGGATCACTTCTTTAGGAATTTTTCTCCCAACCTTTGCCGTCAATCTGATAATAGCCATGGTAACTTCTCCTTTCCGGCCCCTCAGCCAGCCGCGCCGATATAATTTTTTTGGTTTCTCCGATTTCCGTATAGACAACCATTAAAACCTTATGCACCATGCCCAGGGTTTGACGGCGCTCTTCCCCGGAGGTGTTCCCTTCGCTTTCATCCCGGCGCTCTATTCTATTTGGATCTGAAAAAACATACTGGGCAGCCTCAAAAGACAAGCCCTTATGCTTGGCTTTGTTGATCGCATTTTTACTTTCGTCCCAATCCACACCGGGCAATTTCATATTCATAGTGTAGTGTCATTTTGTAGTGTTGTCCACCGGAATAGTTCTTACCAGGGACCCTCCCCTGGGCTTGCTTTCTAAATGATAAAAAGACCGTAGCATTTTCTCTTCAGGTGATCTACACTGTATGTGTGCCGATTCCGCCGTCTTTGCCGGGTCACGGTGGACCAAGACTTACGGGTAAAAGCCCCTGTAGGCCTCCTGGGATAGTATAAACGGACTTTGTTACTGATTTACCGAAAAGGAGGCCATCAAATTAGTATGTTTTTACCGGAAAACCTGAACATCCACTTAAACACTCGGAAGTTTTATCTAAACACTCCGGAGAATTACCCGGAAACTCGGGAGTTTTACCCAAAAACTCAGGAATTTTATCCAGAAACTCGGGAGTTTTATCTAAAAACTCGGGAGTTTTATCCGGAAACTCGGGAGTTTTACCCAGAAACTCGGGAGTTTTATTCAAAAACTCGGGAATTTTATCCAGAAACTCGGGAGTTTTATCTAAAAACTCCGGAGTTTTTTCGAGAAATTCGGGAGTTTTATCCAGAAACTCGGGAGAATTGTCGAACTATTTGGGAGAATTATTTGGAAAATCGGGAGGTTTACCATGCAAGATAGTGAATTTGCTTATCCAAAAGACGATCTGGGCTTCGATTCATTGGGGAAACGCCTGCTTTCCTATATGGTTACCGATGGTTCCCGACTTTTGATTGACGCCGGTGCGATTGCTGCGGCGGCTGTGCCTATTAATGCCTATTCGGCGGCGCTTAATACGGTGCACAATGTGCCCAATCATTCCCTGGCGGACATTAGCGCCAAGGACGAGGCAAAGGCCGCATCCATATCTGCGGTGAATGCCTTCATTACCCTCAATCTGCGTACCAATGCGCTCTGGACAAGGGTGGACTCGGTCAAAGTAGGGTTTGGAGACGGCGGCGGGAGTACGTCGCTCCGGCCGCCGCCCTCTACCCATCCCAATGGCAGCTATGCGTATATTGAACCCGGCAGGTTAAAGGCGAAGTTTCGCGATGAAGTTACCGGGCGGGTGGCAATTCCGGATGGGGCCGACCGGGTCGATGTCCTCATGGTGTTTGACAATGGGGACGGCACCTGTACCACCTGGACGGAGAACTATTCTACCGCCCATCCCGTTATCATACTGCCGCCGGAGTGCTGTAACAAAAAAGGTATGGCGAAAGCCCGCTGGCAGAACAATAACCCGACAAAGGGCCCCTGGAGTGATTCGGTACCGGTGCTCTGCCTCTTGATGGATACCCTGGGTAACAGTCCAGTTTTTTTGCGGTAACGGGGGTATTGATGGCAATTGCCCCGTAGTATATACTCCTTTCCAATGCGTTGCCATGCAAGTTCTATTTTACCCCCCCCATCAAACTGGTGTGTTGGCTATGCCTTGCCCTGGTTTTACCTGCGCTGGTCCCTGCCCAGCAGGAGGAGGGGCGCCTTTCTTTCGGCCTGGGCCTTGAGGGCAATGCTTTTTCCACAGACGCCTTAGCCTTCGGCCTTTCCCTGCTGGGGGAATATCACGTTAACCCCTTCTTTTCCGCCGGACTCTCCGCCGGTGTTTTTTACGACTTTGATTCATTGCTTACTATAGAACCCCTCGCCTTTGCCCGCCTCTACGGACGGTCATTAGGCAGCCTCAGTATGTTTATTGAAGGCAGCGCCGGTGCGGCCCTGCTTCTCTTTGACGGGGATTGGAACCCCGCCTTTTCAGGGGGACTAAAGGCGGGTATCCGCTTCGCCTTGAAGGACTGGTATATCGAGCCCGCTGTCCGCGGCGGCTACCCGGTAATAGTCGGCGTTTCCCTGACAGCCGGCTATGCTCTGCGGCGGAAGCAGCCGGCGGGGGATAGTAAAAAGGTACGGGCAATCCCCCTTGAGAAAGGCGAAAGCACTGCGGCAATCAAAGCCGAAGAACCAAAAGAGGAGAAGGTAAGCCCGGCGGAAGTTCCGGTTGAGAAGCTCCGGGAAGATATCAAGCTGGACATCGTGATCCGGTTTCGGGCGAATACCATAGGGATAGACGAGGGGGAGCTGGAAAAGCTTGGGCAGATTGGCGAAAAGCTGCGGGAGTACCCCGGGCAGCGTATCCGCATAGCCGGCTACAGCGCACAGACCGGTTCTACTAACGCGCAATTGTTCAACTCGCTGGAGCGCGCCCAGGCGACGGCGGATTATCTTGTTAAGAATGGGTATGCGGAATCTGAGCGGATAGATGTTGCCGGTTTGGGGGCGGCAGACCCCATCGCTCCCAACAACAGCCCGGCAAACCGCGCACAGAACGACCGGGTAGAAGTGACTATTTTGAAGGATTGAGTCGATAGATTGGAGGTATATATGTACCGTGCAAAACGAAAGAACCTGAACCGCCTGGGTATCCTTATGCTCCTGGCGGCGGCCATAGCCCTGCCGGGCTGCGGGAACCCGCTTATCAAAGGCATTATTGATAAGGATGCAGAAAGCGGAACGGATAATAGCGGTGGCGGCGGAGACGAAGGGACGGGAGGGGGAGGAACAGGCGGTGGAACCGAAGGCGGCGGCGCCCCCGACATCACCTACACCGTCACGCCGGACGGCGCCGCGTATACCGCCACAACGACCAAAATCGACTTTGTGTTCAGCGAAGCCCTGAGCGAACTTGCGGCCGGCGACATCACCATAGGCGGAACGCCCGGCGCGGCAACACCGGGGAGCCTCAGCGGAAGCGGAACAAACTGGAGCCTGACCCTTACCGTTAGCAAAGCGGGAGCCGCCACGGTGGCCTTCAACAAGGCCGGTATCGAAAGCGGGGCGAAAAACATAACCCTGCATAAGACCCTCGACAATCCCTCGGCCACAAGCATTGCCGCCAAATTCGGTATTAACGTAACGGCGAACAGCGCGGCGAAAGTAACGGAAGTCTTTACCGCGCTCCACGCCTACCTTGCGACAAACCCGGTGGAAACAGGGGCGAGTACAACAGCGCACAAGCTGGGAGCCATAGCCCTGGGCGACTACATCGACCTGGCTGGTTTGACGGTTGCGCAGTATTACACCAACCCCTCCGCTGGGAGCGCTGCGGACAACGGCGAAATCAACGCAACCAATGTTGAATTAACCGACCACGGCTGGCTCCTGCGGCTTATCGTGGTGGGCATCAACGCCTACAGCGGCAAAAACGGCAACGGAACCGACCCCCACCTGGTGTTCCAGTTCCAGAACGTGCCGGGAAAACACCGGATGAATCCCGCCCCCGATACCAATGTGGGCGGCTACGCGGCAAGCGAAATGCGGACCTACCTTACCGGCAATTTCCTTACGGGGCTTACCGCCGCGGGCGTGCCGGCGAGCGTCCTCTGGGCGCCGAAACGCATGGTGTGGAACGGATTCCTGCCGGGTGGCTCATCACCAAGTACGACGGCGGACACGATAGAGGACGCCCTCTTCCTGCCCACGGAATGGGAGATGGTCGGCAGCAAGACCTATTCGCACGCGACCGAAATGAGTGCCAATCAGGGGCGGCTTGAGTACTACGAAGTAGGAAATCCTGGAAATACGAGCCGCATAAAATACAACAGCGGCAATTTTGTCACAACGTATTGGGAGGCATCGCCCTTTTCTGCGTCTGCGGACGGTTTCGCTTATGTCAACGCCAATGGTAGTGCGCACGGCAACGCTGCGAGTAGTGTGGGTGGCTGCGCCCCCGCTTTCTGTGTCAAATAGCGCGTAAGCGGTATTTGACACGGACAATCTGCCAGTCCCAAGAGCTCGCTCTCGCGAGGGAGCCCTTGTGGGGCGGAACAGACGGAAGAAGGGGGGCTTTGGCGACTTTGCGTGGTTAGTGATTATACTCTTTTGTTGCTCGCAGGCGGTGTTTCCATTTGACTTTACACTATTTTTGCAATATAGTAAGAGTATGGACAAAAAGAGCGTATATATTGAAACCACAATACCGAGCTATGCAACCGCTAAAGCAAGCCGAGATATAATTAAAGCGGCACGGCAAACCATAACACAACTCTTTTGGGAAAATGCGCGGCAAAACTACGACTTATATATCAGTCAATATGTGATTGACGAGTGTTCAAAAGGTGATGCTGACGCCGCGCAAAGACGGCTCAATTTTATTGAGGGACTTTCTCTTATAAATAAGTCTGAAAAAATTGAAGAATTAGCTCGTGTCTATCAGCGTCTTTTGGACATCCCCGACAAAGCAAAAGCGGATAGTTTTCATTTGGCGGTTTGCGTAGATGCTAACATAGATTATCTGCTTAGCTGGAATTTCAATCATTTGAGTTTTGCATCTTACGGAAAATTATTATTGTATAATCAGGAGTACGGATTACCGACACCGTTCTTAATAACGCCGGAAATGTTAAATACAAAGGAGTGATCATGATTTTTTACGAAGATGAAATCGTTGATGAAGTATACCGCCATCGGGCAGAATTGCTTGAAGAGTACGGCGGAATCGAAGGCTTGCATAAACACATGGACGAGGAACTTCCGCGGCTTATTCAACAGGGTTGGAAAGTTGTATCTGCGGAAGAAGTCGCTGCCAAGAATAAACGGCAAGCGATTGTCTAACCCCTTCTGAAATTACGCCCCTCGTTTGCGGTAGGGATTTAGGAGAAGGATATGAAAAGGTGATTTGATGATAGTTAGAACAGATCGGCGTGGGTTCCGGTACGGTGAAAGGTAACGGTTCCGGCCGCCGGATTTACCTAACCCAATCTTCAATAGTTAAATCGGGTATATGATTAAAATGTATTGTGTTATGGGTTACGTCGGACCTTCGGTCCGCGCGTAAAACCGTGCTGCAAACAGTATGCCGCCTGTAATAAATCGGAGCCTTCCATGGTGTGGTTAGCGGATCTGCACTCCGCAAATAAATGAGCCGCCCGAATCCAATCGGCGCGTTCCATGTCATGCTGTCCAAGCTGCCGGTTCATTGCTTCAAATAATTGCAGCTTCTTTGTTGCATTGATGGCAATTAAACCCCGGAGAACTTCATAATAGCTTATTGGCGGAATGATAACGATATTCCCCGCAGCCAAGGTAGTATCAATCCTTTGCTGCATATCGTGAAAGCCTTTCAATCGAAAAGAGATGGTATCAGTGTCCAGGGCATAGGTCATGAAAAGTCCACATTCCGGAAGCTCATGCCCTCGGCAAGCGCCTTGTCAAATTCTTCGGTGAGCTCTTCGCCTTCCACCGCTTGAATAGCGTCAAACCCTTCCGCAAAGATCTTTCTAAGCCTTTGGGCTTCTGAGAGAGGGGACTTGGGAAAGTCCAAAATAGTGACAATAACCGGCTGCCCATCGGGAATTGAAACATCGCTATCGCTAATGAAGGTTTTATCCTTGAAATACCCTTTAACTGCTTCCATATTGTTTCCACTTCACCTCTCAATTAGATAATACGGTATCATGGGGGGATAAATCAAGGGGACCGGAGGACACAAAGGCTTTAGGGTATATACCCCATTTATTGCTTTGCTTCAAGCTCGGCGATAATCGCACAAGCGTCCAGGATATAAGACGTACCGTCTTCGGTCATAGGCGTTCTCTGCGTTCGCGTTCTTCATTTTCCAATTCAAGCCGCCCATCTTCGTGGCGCCGTTCCATAAAGGCATCCAGGGTGTCCCCTGAATCTTTACAAAGCCCATACAATGAACGCCAATCCTCCTGGCTGGTTTTAGGCGGCCCCTGGGGAAAATCAAGGATTACCTCCGTCCTGCCGCAGGACACCGTTTCCGGTACCACAAGGTCAAGCGAACCATTAGGTTCGTCATGAACTTTCCGGCTCGCCGGAATATCTATGGTTTGTCGCAGGGTCATAGGAGCCTCCGAGAAAAGTATAGGGGGGATAGCGGAATGATACAAGGCGGGGGGGACCAAGCCACCCACCGGAGGACACAAAGGCTTTAAAGCGAATCCCCTTCTTTCCTTTAGGGGTTTACGTGCGTGCGTGCCTTGAATATGTTCTTGAAAACTGCTATAATTACTTACTATGAAGATAGTCGTTTTGGACAGTGCATATAAACATGGCATTTCAGACTATTCCATAAATACGTGTATTTTGAACAAGACTGCCGATGAATTACTGGAAGATGAACCAGAAAAGCGCTTAATAGCAGGGTTTGACCAAAATGGCAACGCCCTGGAAATAATTGGGATAATGAAAGGTGATACGTTCACCGTCATTCATGCCATGAAGCTGCGTAGTCAGTTTTTCTATTTGCTTGGAGGAAACAATGGCTGAAGAATACGATGTGGAAAAGATTGTAGCTGATGTAGAAAAGGCGGTTCTTGCCGGGAAGTATCGCCATGCCACAGAAAAGGAATCGCTTGAACTTCGCCTTGCTGCTTTGGAAAATATAGTCAAGTATTGTAAAGAACTGGTTGAAAAAGCCTATACTGATACATCAGGCGTGGCGGTAAAACATAGCGTGGCATAATGGATTTTTTAGGCAGGGGGGAAATGTCCCCGGGGCTGTCACCCACCGGAGGACACTAAGGCTTTAGGGTATACCCCATTTATTGCTTTGCTTCAAGCTCGGCGATACGCCGCTTAGCTTCGGCAAGGGCATATTCGGCTTCCCCGGCGCGTTGGAGAGCTTGATCCAGCGTACGTCATTCTTTGTGGAAAAGGCGCCGGTGTTTTTCTTCCTCCTGTTCCAGGTCTCTGCGGCGTTCTTCCAGCAATGCATCAACGGTAAATTTTGAACCCTTACACATGCCACACAGCCTGTCTGACGCTTCCTGCGGGGTTAAATGGGGTTTTCTATCCGGGAAAAGTTTTACGAAATGGGACCTGGGGTCATCCTCGGCTTCGTCAGAGAGCGGGGTAAAAGCCACTTTTGTCTTCCCTCCGGGGACTTCCTGCTGTACGTCAAGGATGTCGATGGTTTGTTCTATGGTCATAAAGGCCTCCAAAACCAAGAAACTTTAGTTTCAGTATAGGGGAGATGGCGGTATGATACAAGGCTGCTAATTGATTCGGAGGTGCTGATGTGGTACACTGATGGATGGGAGGGCATTATGACCTTACATGAAGAGCTGGTATTGCGCATCAAGTGCAATGAGTTGGAAAGGCAGGGAAAGACCGAGGAAGCGGGCCGGATACGAAAGACACTTCCACTGCCGCCTTGGCTGGCGGAATGGGGCAAGAAGTATATGGGCGCTGATTTCCTCATCAACGGCAACTGGGACTTATCGGAAGCGGAGGAAGCGTTTGGAAGTGATTGGCTTAGTCGATAGGGTTTTCAACGCCGTGGCTGATATTGCCAAAGGGCGTAAGGGTTTTGCAACCGATGGAGAGGAGCACGAAGGGCGTCTTTCATACGAGGCGGGTCTCTCGGCAGCGATGGCGGTCTTTCGGGAAGCCTTGGCGAGCGGTGACCCCCGGACGATGATTCTTGTAGACCATGCCTATGTGGCGCAGGAGCGGCAGTTTTGCGATGCCCGTGACACCAAGGCGTTGAGCAGCTTGCGGGCGGCGGCTATTGGTTTTGACGACTCTCTCAATTCACTTACGGTGGTGGCGGATGCGGCCTTGTACCGCGTGGCAGACAAAACACATTCTCACAACAGTGACCACCTCATTGATGGTATGCCGGTTGACGTTTTTCACGACACCTGTAGGGGGCACCGGGTGCGGCTTACCAATACCTTGCGCTCGCCGGGAATCAATATGCTGGAGAAGGCTATCCACGAACAACGCATCGTGAACATGGGTGCGGCGCAGGACGGGTACCTGACCTTGCAAAAGGGAGCACTGGGGGCATAAAAGCGGGCGGCAATGGCCAACGCTTGACTATAACAGAACGATACACACACTCTAAAAAAAGATAGCCCTTTGTAAAGCCGGCAACAACCGGCGATCCGAATCAACAAAGTCCAACCCGGTAATTTCGTCAAGAGAAGCCCAGCGCCATTGGGTGTGCTCAGTTAGAGTGAAGTTCGTGTGATCAAAAAAGATACGGTAGGCCTTCACCATGCGCGGAATCCCCCGGTGCTCAAAAGACGCGCTTCCCAAAAAAGCCCCCAGGCTTATGTCCACCGCGAATTCCTCCCGGTATTCCCGTTTGAGAGCCGCTTCGCAGGACTCCCCTTCCTCAACCTTACCCCCGGGAAATTCCCACTTATCCCCCACAGCGCCCCCCGACACCCGCCGGGCTATGAAGAACCGCCCCGCATCCCAGGCAATACCGGCAACCGATAGCTTCAAAAGAGGACCTACAGGAACAGTACCGAGGGAAAGAGGAAATGAAGGGCCGCCGCCCCCAGGGCAATGAAGCCTATCCATTTTTTATTATGTATCAAGAGGCGTTCAATCGTATCGGTATGCTCCGGTTCCCGGGTGGACCGGCTGCGGTAGTATTCAAATATCAGGGCAAAGCCCGCCAGGAAACCTGCCAATGCGGGGATAAGGTCCCCAATGACCGGCAAATCCCCCGGAACCGATGAGAGAATCTTTAGAAGCCCCACCACGATGGTCAGCACCCCCAGGATAAGACGGCTGGTTTCGTTTTGGAGAGACCAATGAAAACCGGAAGTATCCAAAGGCTCTCTGGTGAGCACATACCCGGACAGGGCGTTTAAGACGATGGACAGAAAATAGAACTGGATCATAGGTTCAACCATAGAGCATTGCCGCCCCGAGGTCAAGGAAGGGTTTTAACCCTGGCGGTGACCCGCTCTCCCCCCACCTGAAACAGCAGCAGGTAATCTTCCGCCGTAAAGGGCAGGACAAGCCGGTACTCCTCCTCCTGCTCCAGGGTAAAAAATACCTGTGCGGTAAAGACCGGAATATCCTCCGGGGCCAGTTTCTTCGCCGACCGCAAAACCGGGGAAACCGCCACATATACATCCCCGGTATAGGGATTTTCTTCCCTTGGGGCAATGCGTTTATTAATAACGATAAAGGATTCCGCAGATGATCCGGTCCCGGCCTTCCCCGCACTGATCCGCAGGGTATTCCCCCCAAGGGTAAGCGGTCCATTTCTAAAACGCAGCGGTCCCCGGAGGTCGCCCCCCTGGATGGCTGAAAAGACCATGATAAAGGCCATGATGATCAGTATGGAGACAAGGAGCAGCAGATTGGATTTGGTGGAGGTGAGGGAACGGACAAAGCCGCCCTTTACCATCGGCTCCGGTCCATTGAGGGCCCGTACCGCAGGGGAGGCGCGCTCAAGACGGCGTTCACGGTTATAGTAAAAGACCAGATCCCGGTCCGGTTCCCGCTTAGGCGCCGCCTCGTCTTCACCGCTCATGGGGCCTCCTCCAGGAACTTGTCGGTACGCCACCAAACCAGCTTGGCCTGGAAGTCCGTAGCAAGCAGGGCGGAAAGGATGCCCTCCGCAGAAATAGTAAAGGCGTTGTATTGCAGTTCCTCATCTTTTACCTGGATAAAGCCCCGGCGCTGTTCGTGGGGATCCGTGGAAAGGATCATGATGGAATACCCCCCTTCTACCGGAAAAATGAGGAATACCCGGTCGTTTTTCACCACCCCCAAGAGGGAATAGAGGAGCCGTTCCGTACTGCGGCGGGTGTTTTCCGTAGTCTGCTGTTCAAAGAAGGGCACCTCAATGGGAGCGGCATAAGAGCCGTCTTCCACATTCAAGAGCCAAATCACCGAACTATCCGGTTCTGCGCCAAGCTTCGTATTGGTAGATTCGTCGAAGGTCTCCCGGTAATAATCGACCTTGATGAAGACTTTCCTTGAGTCCGGGGACACCGCCACCGTATCTATGGAAGAAAATACCTGCTGCCGGTCCGGGGGGATGGGGATACCCTCGTTTTTTAAGGGGATCAGGTACAGCAGGATTCCCTCGGCATCGTACCAGAAGATATTCCAGCCCGTAGGTATCCGGCACACCACGGCGTACTCATCCTGGACGGAAACGCTGATCCGCTCGATGTTGGGAAAGGGCGCCCCCCCGACGCCCTCCTTGCCCAGGTATTCCACAAACCGGCCTTCGGGGTCGAAATGGAGGACGATGCTGTCTTCAATGACCCGGTTTTCCGAGTTAAACCGGCGCCGCTCATAGGGAAGCCGGTCCTCTACGTAGATATGCTTACGGGCATCCACGGCAATGGTCCCGGGCTCCCGCAGGGGATAGGAGAAGGCACTGCGGGTTACCACCCCGCCGGCTTCCACGTAGGTTCGCAGGGTCAATGGCGGAGGATTGGTTTCTTCATTGTAGATCATGAAGAGCAGATCCCCGTAGGAGGTATAGTGGACCACCTTTCCCCCGTTGCCGTCCGCAATATAGAACAGACCATCTCGCATGGCCAGGGAGCTCTTGCGGTTGTTCCGCCCCCCCTCAAGGTTGTAGAGATCAACCTGGTCCTCCAGGCGCCCGATGTCCAGGGTAAAGAGGTCCTCCCGGGCAACGGAAACAAGGCCCCTACCGGAACAGGCGGCGGATAGCAGAAGGGGGATACCTATAAGCAAACGGACATAGGTCCGGAGCGGCAGCTTCATGGTAAAATCGTAGACCGGCGGGGAATACTTGTCAAGGAAGCTTCTCCGTTCTATTGAAAATCCTCTGGTAAGTGATATATTATACGTATGAAAAAAATAATTGTCCTTCTTGTGCTCTCCCTATCGGCGGCAGCGAGTACATTCGCAATAAATCCGGAGGATCATTCGGTCAATACGCCCCCAAACATATCATCCTTTGCCCTAACCGAAGATCGTTATAAGGCCGAGTCTAACCGGTGGTCGGCGTTTCTGCTCAATCTTTTCCCGGGTTTCGGAACCGGCTCCTATATTCAGGGTGACCTGGTTGGCGGTATCATTGGCACGGTCGGCGAAATCGCCGGTGTGGGTATATTCGTAGGTGGAATAATCATGAATGGGGGGATTGATATGAGTGCCGGTAATGCCGGCTCCCTTATGGTTTTGGGTGGTGGAGCATTATGGGTCGGCACAAAGATATTTGAGTCAATTAAACCGTTTACCTACTCCAACAGGCTGAACTTTGGTATGGCCCCCGGGTTTGGCTCTGACGGGAAGATAGGATTAACCGCCGCTATGGGGTTTTCCTTCTAAGAACCGGCCCGGTTTAACAAGAAACCGGGCCTTCACTTTTAATCCGCAAACTTTATCGTAATATTCGTTCTGCCCCATACCTTAGAGGAGAAGGCACTTTCATACGCACCTTTTTTCCCGGCGGGAACCGTAATGGTAATGGTATTGGGATCGCCTGCTATAGTGCCAAACGGCGCATCCCCAAAGGAGGGTATGGTAGGCCCCAGGGTCAGGGAGGTCAAGGCAGGACAGACGTTAAAGGCATAGCCGCCGATGCTGACGGCCTTGGGCAAGGACACCGTTTGTAAGGAGGCGCATGTGTTAAAGGCATTCAGGGCTACCGTTGTGACCAGGGGGAAACTCACCGCGGTGATGGTGGCGCAACTCTGGAAGGCCCCTATACCTAACGACTGCGCATTGGGGAACTCCGCCTGTTCCAGGGCGACGCACAGCCTGAATGTCCAGTCGCCGATTCTAGTCACGCCGGGTGCATGAATCCTTCGGAGCCGGGAAAATTCGCAAAACGCCCCCGAAAATGCGTCGTATTCCGCCAGGGTTTTTACATCCTCTCCCAGGGTGATGGCGATAAAGCGGTCCCGGACCGTCTGGACCAGGGTCGTATCCGTACAGGCAATGGTGTTCCCGGTACAGGCCGAAAGGTCCAGGTCAATATCACCTGAGAGGGAGGCGGCAACACCGGTATAGAGATTGGTAAGGTTACTTCCCCCCAGGTTTAGCCCGATGATCCTGACCGTCCAGGCTTTACCGGCGCCCGGATTCGCGGGGTTTTTCCCGCCCAGGGCGGTTGCAATAGCTGCCTTAATATTCGCCAGATTAGCCGCCGCTTCCATCGGCACCGTCAGCGTATAGAAGCCTACCGGTTCGGGTGTTTCCGGTGGGGGTATCTCCGGGTCCAGGGGTTCGGGTGTTTCCGGTGGGGGTATCTCCGGGTCCAGGGGTTCGGGTGTTTCCGGTGGGGGTATCCCCGGGTCCAGGGGTTCGGGTGTTTCCGATGGGGGCATCCCCGGGTCCGGAGGTTCGGGTGCTCCCGGTGGGGACGGCGCAGGGTTTTCCGGCGTAGGGGTGGCTGGGGCAGCGGGGTTAGCCGGTGTTTCAGAGAACGCGGCGATAGTGATGGGCGGGGGGACCGGGCTCGTGCCGGAATCACAGGCGGAAAAGAAGAGCGCCACGCCCAGCATGACCAAGACGGCCGGCTTGGCGGCGGTCCCGGCGGGTACTAAGTAACAGGTATCTTTGTGCATAAAAACTCCTATGAAGGGAATACCCCTTCACCGGACGTAGGGTGCTCCTCGGTGAATTGCATTAGCAGCGGCGCGGGTTTTTTAGTGAGAAATACACTCACCAGCCGTACCAGATGATTATATATCCTGGCTTGCATACCCTGGAAATATCCCCTATATTTGAATTGCAGGGGGCAAGTTATGGTAGAAAATCGGCTAATGACATTGGATGAACGGCTCGCAATCGGTGTTAAATGCGCGCGTTTGGATGATGAGGGGAAAACGGAAGAAGCAATAGCATTAGCCAAAACAAGACCGATGCCGGCTTATGTGGCGAAAATACTCATGGAAAAAGTTGATTGGGGCAAGGACTTCCTGCGGACTTGTGAATGGAACATGGCGGAAGTGGAGGCTAAGTATGGAAAGGACTGGCTTGACAATTGGGATAGTAAGAGCAGTAAGTGATATTGCGGATGGCCGTATAGGACTGCGTACAAAGGGTAAAACCGAAGAAGGCAGGGAAGATTTTGCTAAGGGTTTGGCGCTTGGTAAACAGCTATTTACCGAAGTCAAAGATTGTAGAGACCCGGAACTCATGCTGCTTGCCGAGTATCTTTTTATGAATCAGGAACTTGAGGGCGCCAGATCTGAAGAAAAAATCGGACGTGCAAGTTATCAATCAGCGGTACACGATTTTGACGATGCATTTCTCAGTCTCAAATCGGTAAAAGATGCTGCAATGTATCAAGGCGCGGAAAATACTCATCCGCACCGCGCTCCATTCAGATATAAAGGTATGCCGAATGATGCATTTCATATAGCATATACCGGACACTATGCTCGGCTTCAAAACAAATTAAAGCCGATTGGTATCGACCCTGATGAACAAATTTTGACCGAGCTTCGTATGGCAGTTTGCAAATCGGCTCAGGGAGTGTATTTAGAAACACAACGGAGCGTGTTGGGCGAAGGGACTGCGGTTTTAAGGGCGTGATCCGGTAGCTAACAACTATTTCCTTACAATACAACGAATTCCGCCCAGCCATCTTCCGGAATCGAACCGAAGACCTGCGCATTACAAGTGCGCCGCTCTACCGTCTGAGCTAAGATGGCACAAAATCCCACAATACGGTATGATGGTAGCAAATAATGGTGATTTTGGTCAATAGAGCGCCATACCGCCAAAATACAGTATATGGAGAACAAATATGAAAGTCATTCAATCAGACGCGGCCCCTGCCGCAATCGGCCCCTATTCCCAGGCGATGGTTACGGGAAACCTGGTGTACACCTCCGGCCAGATTCCCCTTGAAAGCGGGTCGGGCGAAGTGGTGGGGGCGGAAATCAAAGCACAGGCTGAACAGGTTATTAAGAACCTCGCGGCGGTTCTGGAAGCTGCAGGCTCCTCCTTAAAGGACGTGGTTAAGACCACCTGCTTCCTTGCGGACATGAACGATTTTGCGGCCTTTAACGAGGTCTACGCCAGGCATTTCCCCGGCAAGCCCGCCCGTTCCGCAGTGGCGGTTAAACAATTGCCCAGAAGTGTCCTGGTGGAAATTGAGGCTATTGGAGAAATTACCAAATAAAGGAAAGGGGGACTTTTCGTCCCCCCTTTCTTTAAACGTTCCCCTACCCTACTTCCCTTTTTTCGCCGGCTTCCTGGCAGTCTTGGCAGTCTTGGCCTTAGGCACAGCCTTAGCCTTGGCTTTACCCGCCGCCTTCTTCACCGTGGCGGCTGCCGCTTTCACTTTGGGGGCTGCCTTGGCCTTGGCGCCGGCGGCGGCAGACTTCGCCTTGGCCGCTGCGGCTTTTACCTTTGGGGCGGCCTTTTTTACCACCGCCTCGGCTTTTGCCGCCAAACTATTGTTGATAACCGCCTGCGCGCCCGCAAGCCGGGCCAGGGGTACCCGGAAGGGGGAGCAGGATACGTAGCTTAAACCCGCCCGGTAGCAGAAGTCGATGGTCGCGGGGTCGCCGCCGTGTTCGCCGCAGATACCGACCTTGAGGTCCTTGTTTACCGAACGGCCCTGTTTGGTGGCGGATTCGATAAGGTAGCCTACGCCGTCTTCGTCGATGGACTTGAAGGGGTCTACTTCCAGGACGTTCTTTTCAAGATAGGTGGGCAGGAAGGACGCAACGTCATCCCGGCTGAAGGCAAAGGTCATTTGCGTAAGGTCGTTGGTGCCGAAGCTGAAGAAGTCCGCGTAATAGGCAATGTGTTCCGCACGGAGAGCCGCACGGGGCACTTCTATCATGGTGCCGATCTTCACCGGGAGCTTTACCCCGGCCTTTCCAAAGACATCTTTCAATATCGCTTCGGCGTTGGGCCGGAGCAGTTTTAGTTCACGGGCGCTTATCACGATGGGAATCATGATCTCCGGGCTTACGGGGATGTTCTGCTTGACGCAGTCCACCGCCGCCCTGGCTATGGCCTCAACCTGCATGTCGTAGATTTCCGGGTAGGTAACCGCCAGACGGCAGCCCCGGTGACCCAGCATGGGGTTGGCTTCCCGGAGCTTCTCGATCTTCGGCTCCAGAGCTTCCACACTGACCCCGATATGATCCGCCAGTTCCCTGGTTTCCTCCGGGGTATGGGGCACGAACTCGTGGAGGGGCGGGTCAAGGAGCCGGATAGTCACGGGCCGGCCTTCCATCGCCTTAAAGATGCCGAAGAAATCCTGCTGCTGTAATGGAAGAATCTTTTTCAGGGCTTCCTTCCGGCCTTCCACCGTATCCGCCACAATCATGGCGCGGAAGTGGATGAGTTTGGCCTTGTCAAAGAACATATGCTCGGTCCGGCAAAGCCCCACCCCCTGGGCGCCGAACTCGAAGGCCCGCTTGGCGTCCTCGGGCTGGTCCGCGTTGGTCCTGACCTCGAAGCCCTTGAGGCTCCCCCGCCTTGCCCCGGCGCGTACCTCGTCGCACCATTTAAGGAAGGTACTCATGTCTTTGCCGATTTCCGGGCTTACCAGGGGCAGTTTCCCCTCATAGACCTCGCCTGAGGAACCGTCGATGGAGAGCCAGTCCCCCTCGTTGAACACCGTACCGGCAATCGTGGCGGTCTTGCCCTGCACCGATACGCCCTTGGCGCCGGCCACACAGGGGGTACCCATGCCCCGGGCAACCACCGCCGCGTGGCTGGTCATGCCCCCGGTGGAGGTGAGGATGCCCTGGCTCACCACCATGCCGCCGATGTCCTCGGGGCTGGTATCCTGGCGCACCAGCAGTACCTTCTCCCCCCGCTCGTGCCACTCCTCGGCTTCCTTCGCCGTAAACACTACCCTGCCGCAGGCCGCGCCGGGGGAGGCGTTAAGCCCCTTGGTGATGGGCTTGGCGCTCTTCAGGGCGGCCACGTCAAACATGGGGTGGAGAAGCTGATCCAGCAAGGCCGGGCTGACCCGGAGGATGGCGGTATTCTTGTCGATGAGCTTTTCCCGCACCATGTCCACCGCAGTCTTCACCGCCGCCGCCCCGGTCCGTTTGCCGTTCCGGGTTTGCAGTATGAAGAGCTTCCCCTGCTGGACGGTGAACTCCATGTCCTGCATATCCCGGAAGTGCCGTTCCAGGCGGTCCTTGATACCCACCAATTGGTCGTAGATCTGCTTGTTTTCCTTTGCCAGGGCGGAAATCTTTTCGGGGGTCCGGATACCGGCCACCACATCCTCGCCCTGGGCATTCATCAGGTACTCGCCGTAGAACACATTCTTCCCCGTGGAGGGGTCCCGGCTGAAACAAACCCCGGTACCGGAATCCTCCCCGAAGTTGCCGAATACCATGGACTGCACGTTTACCGCCGTCCCCTTGATGTTCTTAATCTCGTTGAGCTGCCGGTACTTAATAGCCCGCTCGTTATTCCAGGAGCCGAATACCGCATTTATCGCGCCCCACATCTGATCCCGGGGCTCCTGGGGGAACGCCTTCCCGGTTACGTCCTTGACAATCCCCTTGTAGTCCTCCACCAGCCGTTCCAGGTCCTTGGCGGTCAGGTCCGTATCAAGCTGTACCCCCCGCCCGCTCTTAATCTTTTTGATGGCCTCCTCAAACTCGTCACCGTTAACCCCCATGACCACGTCGCCGTACATCTGGATAAAGCGCCGGTAGGCGTCCCAGGCAAAGCGGGGGTTACCGGTCTTGTCGGCCAGGCCGTGAACGGCCTTATCGTTCATACCCAGGTTGAGGATCGTGTCCATCATACCGGGCATGGATACCGGCGCGCCGGAACGGACCGATACCAGGAGGGGATTGGAAGGGTCCCCCAGCTTTTTCCCCATCACCTTTTCAAGCTTTGCCAGGTATGCCGCCACATCCGCTTCGAGCCCCGCGGGGTACTTCTGTTTGTTTTCATAAAACGCGGCGCATACCTCGGTGGAAATCGTAAAGCCCGGGGGAACCGGGATGCCGAGGTTGGTCATCTCCGCCAGATTCGCCCCTTTGCCGCCGAGGATGTCCTTCATCCCGGCTTCACCTTCCGCCTTACCTTCACCAAAAAAGTATACATATTTCTGTTTCGCCATAATCGCCTCCATGAGAATACCCTATCCTAGCATGGGGGGGATAGAAATGCAAGACCGGACTTGCTCCCGAAGGAAGTATGTAGTATAGTATGCGGGGAGATTGGTATGATAAAGAAGACTATTCTTGCGGCGATTTTCTTATGGCTGCCCCTCTGGGCATTTGCCCAGAGCGAAGATACGGGCCTTGATCTCGATGATGCTGAGGCCTATGTCCGTCGTGGTGATGAATATTACAAGAGCGCCGACTATGACCGGGCCATTGCGGACTACACGGAGGCAATCAATCTGGACCAGAATTATACCGGCGCCTATCACAATCGCGGTGTTGCGTATGAGAAAAAGAGCGATATCGATAACTCCATCGCGGACTATACCCAAGCCATCGACCTTCAACCGAATCATACCGTTTCCTATTACGGCCGTGGCATTGGGTATATCAATAAGGGCGATTATGACAGGGCCATCGCGGACTTCGACCGGGTAATCGAACTTGAGCCGAATAATGCCTTTGCCTATAACGGCCGCGGGGTTGCGTATGAGCGGAAGGGCTCTATCGACAGGGCCATCGCGGACTACACCAGGGCGCTCAATATTGATGCCAATTATACCATTGCCTACACCAATCGCGAAGCGGCCTATGCAAAAGGCGGAATTAACACGGATAGCGTCCCGGCGGCTGCCGGGATTCCGCCGGAAAGGATACTATCCACGGGCAGCATGACCAGGGATGAACTGGTCAGGTTTCTCCTTACCCATAACCCCGCGCTGGAGAAGCGCAGGGATTGGGTAAATACCCTGATTGACCGGTATATCGCCGAGGCCGGGGGGGAAGGGGTGAATTATGAGATAGCATTTGCCCAAATGTGTTATCACACAAACTATTTGAAGTTTGAAAAGACCCTGGCCAAGGCCGAAACGAACAACTTTTGCGGTATAAACTCCCTGACATCATCGAACAAGGCCCATGCCTTTGAAAGTGTACCAATTGGCGTTAGGGCGCATATTCAACATCTCAAGGGATACGCAGCCACGGAAGGGCTCAACGGGACCTGTGTTGATCCGCGATACCAAAGCATAGGCAAAACATTCGGCTTTGGCTCGGCGCCGACCATCAATGACCTTTCAAGCAAGTGGGCAGGCGCCGGTTATGCCGGGGAAATCAGAAGGATATTGCGTGCGATGTATGGGGGGTAGTGAAGCCTAGCTAGGCGAAGCCCCGCGCCTAGCTAGGCGAAGCCCCGCGCCTAGCTAGGCGAAGCCCCTTCGACTAGCTAGTCTAAGCCCCTTCGACTAGCTGGTCTAAGCCCCTTCGACTAGCTGGTCGGGGAAAACCACCCAATTGCCGGTCATCTGTGCTATACTCATCCCATGAATTATCTTGAACTCCCGGTGACGGTCTATTGAGGCTGCGGGGGCTATCTTTTCCGCAGGGTATCTCTGATACAAGGCTGTCATTCCCGGTCATCTGTGCTATACTCATCCCATGAATTATCTTGAACTTCCGGTGTACAAACATAAGGACCTTATTCTCTCCGCCCTGGCGGATAATCAGGTGGTGGTGGTGGAAAGCCCCACGGGGTCGGGGAAAACCACCCAATTGCCGGTGATCCTCCACGATGCGGGCTACGCACAGAACGGCATTATCGGGGTCACCCAGCCCCGCCGTATCGCCGCGGTTTCGGTGAGCGAGTTTATCGCACGGCAGTTGGGGACCGGCATCCCCGGCCTGGTGGGCTATAAGATGCGGTTTGAGGACAAAACCGACCAGAACACCCGTATCAAAATCATGACCGACGGCATCCTCCTCCAGGAGATGAAGCTGGACCCCTGGCTCTCCAAATACGGCTGCCTCCTGGTGGACGAGGCCCATGAACGGAGCCTTAACATCGACTTTATCCTGGGGCTCTTAAAGCGTGTCCTGGAATCCCGTAGGGATTTTAAGGTGATCGTTTCCTCCGCCACCATCAACGCCCAGGTCTTTTCCGAGTACTTCGGGGAATGTCCGGTGGTAAAGATCGACGCCATCACCTACCCGGTTACCCTGATCTACGATCCCTCCTCCTCCGAGGATATCCTCCTTGATAAAATCGTCTCCATCACCACCCGCTTTGTGGGGGACAGACGGGAGGGGGATATTCTGATCTTCCTCTCCGGGGAGAAGATGATCAAGGAATGTATGAACCGGCTCGCCCGGAGTCCCGCCGGGAAGTACCTCCACATGGTTCCCCTCTATGGCAGGCTGGGCAAGGATGAACAGGAACGGGTTTTTGATGCGGCCCCCCGGGGGAAAACCAAGGCGGTAATCGCCACCAATATTGCCGAGACCTCGGTGACCATAGACGGGATCACGGCGGTGATTGATTCGGGGCTTGCCAAGCTGAACTACTACAACCCCAAGACCTTCACCTCCAGCCTTATCGAAGGGCCGGTGTCCAGGGCATCGGGGAACCAGCGCAAGGGCCGGGCGGGGCGTACCCGTGAGGGAACCTGCTACCGGCTCTACGCGCGCAAGGACTTTGAAAACCGCACCCTCTTTACCACCGAAGAAATCTACCGCACCGACCTTTCCGAGGTAGTACTCCGCATGGCCGACCTGGGAATCACCGCCTTTGAGGAGTTTGACTTTATATCACCCCCCAACCATGAGGGGCTTATCGCGGCCATCGACACCCTGAACCTGTTGGACGCCCTGGAAAGTGACCGCAGTCTTTCCAAGGTTGGGAAGATGATGACCGCCTTCCCCCTGGCCCCCCGCCAGTCCCGGATCATCGTGGAGGCCATACTCCGGTATCCCGAGGTGACAGAGGAGACCATCATTGCCGCAGCGTTTCTGTCCACCCAGAGCCCCTACGTGCTGCCCCCGGGTGAAGAAACCGACGCCAGGAAGGCTCACCACCACTTCCGCGATCCCGACGGGGACTTTGTCTCCTACCTTAAACTGTACCGGGCCTATAAAGGCGCGTCTGACCGGGGAAGGTTTTGCGAGAAAAGCTACCTGGATGAAAAGACAATGGCGGAAATAGTAAATGTAACGGAACAACTGGAACTGATAGTTTCGGACCTTGGGGTCCCCATCCTTTCCGGGGGCAGTACCGAGGACTACCTCTGCTCCGTGGCCCGGGGGATGATACAGTTTGTGTGCGTCCGGGACGGAAGGGAAATGTACCGCAGCCTTACGGCGGACCGCATCTTTATTCACCCCGGTTCGGTAATGTTCCGGGAGAACCCTCAATACATTGTGGCGGGGGAAATTGTGCGGACCTCCCGGATGTACGCCATGTCGGTCTCTCCCCTCTCAAAAAACGCCCTGGAGAAGATCGGCGCGGAGCTTTACGAAGCCCTGGGGGGGAAAGGTTTCCCCCGGGAGAAACTGAAGGCCAGGGACTTTACCAACAACATCAAAATAGGCGCCGATGTTTTTGCAATTGAAACCATCAAGGGCAAGAAAACGGTGCGCCTTCCCTGGGAGCGGCTGGCTAAGGTCAAGGACGATATCGGGGATGTAGTACGGTACAAGGGCCTCCGGGGTGAAATTATTCTGGAGGGACGGTATACCCTTTTGGGGGGTGAAAAGCTTGCCCTTATCCTCTCCCTGGCATCTTCTCTGGACATCGACGGCGCCGTAACGCGGAAGTGGCCCCGCAAAAGGCGGTTCAATTCCGCCGACGGGCTTTCCGCCCTGCTGGAGGAACTTCCCCTGATCCTGGCCCCGTCCCTGTGGCGTCCCGGCAAGAAAGACCTGGGCTTCCTCTGCCTTCTTACGGACGGTAAGGGCAACTACTGGTTCACCTGTTCCCGGGGGTTCCACACAAGCCTTAACGAAAGCCTGGCCAGCGTAGAAACCCTGATTGACGAACTGGGGGATGGGATAGACAGCGAAATTAAACACCGGGTGAACCGGATTTTCAGGCGGCTTTCGGATTACCTATAGGAGTTGCTCCATGCAGGAAGGCATTCGCCCCTATCACCGGTTTAACGATTTTATCGCCCCCGGCGCGGACCGGTACAGGATACTGGGGGAGCTCTTGGAGGAGCTTGAGTTAGGCTATTCATCCATCACCTTCGGAGAACGCAAGCTCCGGCACTTCTTTGTGCTCCCCCGCCCCGGCAATCTCCCAACAGTCCTTGTAGCCCATTATGACCGGGCGGCAGAGAGCCCCGGGGCAAACGACAACAGCGCCGCAGTGTTCATGCTCCTGGAAGCGGCCCTGAAGATGCGGGAAACACAGGAACGGAACGCGCTGATCATCTTTACCGACAAGGAAGAGCTGAGTCCCGGGGAAGGCATACAGGAACAGGGTTCCTATGGGCTGGCAAAGAAGCTCCAGCAAACCGCTTTGCGGGATAGCCGGTACTTCATTTTCGACGCCTGCGGGACCGGAGATACCCTGGTCATCTCCACCACGGCGGATCATCTGATGACGAATGAAGGGGGCCATGATGCGGCCCTAAGGCGGCGGACCGTTAAAGGCCTCCGGGACTGCGCCCTGGAAACCGCCCGGCAGATGGGGATGGAAAAGGTGCTGCTGGCCCCTACCCCCTTCTCGGACGACGCGGGCTTCCTGATGGCAGGGCTTGCGGCTCAAACCATCACCATGCTTCCCGCCAAGGAGGCCGCCGGTTTAGTGTCCCTGTTACGGACCAAACCGGGACTCATCAATACCCTGATTAGCCGGGAGGCACAGACGGCGGGGAGAAAACTGCTGCTGCCTGAAACATGGCGTATCTTCAACAGCCCCGGTGACGGCCCCCAGCGGCTCACCCCTAAAAACTTTAGCCGGGTGGTTAAGTTTGCCTGCGCGCTCTGCCGGGGGTAACCCGTAGGGCGGTAATCTCCCCAATATACATCCTATGGTAGTCTTTCTGCGGGTAGCACTCGGTATCAATCCAAGGTTCAAGAAACTTTGACGGGTCAAAGTCGTGGGTGTAGAGCTTGCGGCAGGTGATGACCTCCAGTGCTTCCTTAAACCCGACGCTGCCGTCCTTGAATACGATGGGGGTAATCCCCGTTTCGGCAGCCTTGTCGATATCCCGGCCGGACTTTGCGCCAGAGACCGCCAGGGCTTTGTGGTAGGATTTGTCAAAGAAGGAGATGGTAACCAGGGGATTGGCGTTGGCGAACTCAAAGGTATGACGCACCGGCCGGATAAAGATAAAGGCCACGTCCTTGCCCCAGAGTACTCCGAGGCCGCCCCAGGAGGCGGTCATGGTGTTCCAATTGCCCGTGTCCGCAGTAACATTACCGGCAGTAATAAGGGTCCATTCATCCCCTATCCGTGCAAAGGGGGTTCCGGAAAACTCCCGCACGTTTCTTTCAACCCACTCACTTCCCGCAGGAACAACCGCTTTCTGTTTCATCCCTTTACCCCCAATAGCTCACTGTAGGCATCCAACGCCTCATCCCCGGAGTTGCCCGACAAAACCTTCTTCGTCAGCACCTTTCCTAACTGGACCCCCTCCTGGTCAAAGCTGTTAATGTTCCACACAAACCCC